>CAVBJB010000014.1:0-15692 GCA_963595625.1 Lachnospiraceae bacterium
CTTTTATCTCACCATAATATAGTAGGTTAAGTTTATGGCAGATTTGGGGCAAAAGGGAAAGTGTAAACTTTCCTTTTTTTATATAAAAAAAGGTGAGAGTTTTTAACTCTCACCTTTTACGTTTTTTAAAGCTTAATTATTTAGCTTCGTTATATCTTCTTGTAACTTCAGCCCAGTTAATTACATTAAAAAATGCATTAATATAATCTGGACGTTTGTTTTGATATTTTAAATAGTAAGCATGTTCCCATACGTCCATACCTAAAATAGGAGTTCCTCCACAACCAACACCTGGCATTAATGGATTGTCTTGATTTGGCGTACCACAAACTTCTAATTTACCATCTTTAACACATAGCCAAGCCCAACCTGATCCAAATTGACCAGCTCCAGCTTTAGAAAAAGCATCTTTAAAAGCTTCAAAAGATCCAAAGGCAGCATTAATAGCTTCTGCTAATTCACCTGTTGGTTCACCACCTCCGTTAGGAGTCATTACTTCCCAAAATAAGTTGTGGTTGTAAAAACCACCACCATTGTTACGTATTGCAGCTTTAGATAAATCTAAGTTTTTTAAAATTTCCTCAATTGTTTTACCTTCTAATTCTGTACCTGCAACCGCAGCGTTTAAATTAGTAGTGTATGTATTGTGGTGTCTAGAGTGGTGAATCTCCATTGTTTGTGCATCAATATGCGGCTCTAACGCGTCGTATGCGTATGGTAATTTTGGTAATTCAAATGCCATGATATATGATTTTTTAAATTAGTATTACTTTTATTTCAAATGTATAAATTTATAATTGTAAACAAAAATCTTTACCTTTAATTCTGATTCTATTTAACACGAAAGGATATAGTGAATACACCTAATTACTTAATATATGATGCTTCAGCAGGTTCTGGAAAGACCTACACATTAGCTAAAGAATATTTGAAAATTTTATTAACATCTACTACTAACGATGCTTATAAAAAAATATTGGCTATCACATTTACAAATAAAGCCGTAAATGAGATGAAGCAGCGTATTGTAGGCTACCTTAAAGACTTTACGCTAGATACTCCTAATGAAAAAACATTAGATTTAATGTTGGCTATTTCTGAAGAAATTGATATTAGTTTAGAAGAAATTAAAGAAAAGTCGAAGGTTTTAATAAAAAATATCATCCATAATTATGCTGCTTTTGATATTTCTACTATCGATAAATTTACACATCGTTTAATTAGAACTTTTGCACTAGATCTAAATTTGCCTATAACTTTTGAGGTGTCTTTAGATCAAAAAGCAATTTTACAGGAAGCTGTGGACCGAATTTTAGCGAAAGCTGGAACAGATAAGGAATTAACAAATTTACTTGTTGAATTTGCTTTGCAGAAAACAGATGATGGTAAAACGTGGGATTTTACAAGAGATTTACTTGAGGTTGGTGATTTACTTTCTAAAGAAAATTTTAAAGAAGAAATAGATCTTATAAAGAATCTTACTCTTTCTGATTTTAACAATACGACAAAAAAACTTAAAGAAATTAATAAGAATATTCTTGATTTTATTACAAATAAATCTGAAAATCTTCTTACATATTTAACTCAACATAATTTTGCAGATAAAGCTTTTAAAGGAAATTATTTTATAAAATATTTGATTACGTTACAAAGTGGCGTATTAAAAAAGGATTTAAAATATCACGAGGAAGAGATTATTGTAAAAGGTATTAATAAAAATTTTGTTGAAGATGTAACTTATCATCTTCCCTATATTCTAGAGGAGTTACAATCTTTAAAAATATGGATTGGTAGATTTTTTATGTACGAAGAAACCCTGCGTAATCTTACTCCTCTCTCGTTATTAAATTCTATCGCTAAAGAGTCTGCTTTAGTTCAAAAAGAACAGAACATACTCTCAATTGCGGAGTTTAATAAAATAATATTTGAAGAAATACAAAATCAACCTGCTCCTTATATATATGAGAAATTAGGAGACCGTTATAAAAATTTTTTTATTGATGAATTTCAGGATACATCAGAGATGCAGTGGAAAAATATAATTCCTTTGATCGATAATGCACTTGCGGGAGTAGATGACGAAGGTGATTGTGGTAGTTTAATGTTAGTGGGCGATCCTAAACAATCTATTTATAGATGGCGAGGAGGTAAAGCTGAACAATTTATTGATTTAGCAAAGGATGAAAACGAGGATTCAACCTTTTCTAATCCAAATAAAAAAGTAGTCCGATTAGAGACCAATTACAGGAGTTATCAACAAGTTATTGAGTTTAATAATGACTTTTTTACCTTTTTATCCGAAAAATTTCAGAATCCAGATTATAAAGATTTATATAAAAATAAGAGTGCTCAAAAAATCAATTCTAAAACCGGAGGATTTGTATCTATTGAATTTATTCCCGATGTGGAATCATCAGATACTGAGGATGGAGAAGATACGACAAAAAATGACCTATATCTAATAAAAACTGTTGAGACAATACAAAAGGTATTAGCCTCAGGATTTGTGTATAGTGATATTGTCTTGTTGACTAGGAAAAGAAGCGAAGGAGTACTTTTAGCAAATTATTTAATAGAAAATAGAATACCAATAATTTCTTCAGAAACCTTATTACTAAGCAATTCTGACGATGTGAATTTTATCATTAACATATTAAAATTGCTCAAAAATTTTAAAGATAAAGAAGCTCGTTTTCAAGTCCTTTATTATATTTCAACCTATATTATTCCGGGAATCACAAAACATGATTTTATCCAACAAGGTTTTTATGAAAAGGATGAAGAAGCTCTTGCATATTACATACAACAAAACACCTCTATCTCTTTTAATTTTATTACAAACAAAAAGAAAGCTTTATACGAAGTTTGTGAGGAAATTGTTTCTAAATTTTTACCAAATAGAGCAACTGTTGCTTATGTTCAATATTTTTTAGATATTGTTTTAGAGCAAGATATGAAATGGCAATTAGGCTTAAATGACTTTGTGGATCTTTGGAATAAAAATCCAGATAAATATAGTATACCATCGCCTGAAAATGCCAATGCTATACAAATTATGACGGTTCATAAATCAAAAGGATTAGAATTTCCTGTGGTAATTTATCCATTTGTCGAAGAAAATTTTGCAAGAGCTATTAAAGATAAACTTTGGTTAGATTTAATTACAGATGAAGAGTTACCAATTAAAAGAGCACTTGTTAGAAATACAAAAGACGTAGCCTTATATAACGAACATACATCGAAGATTTTAAGTGAGATTGAGCAACAACAATTATTAGATACAATTAATGTATTGTACGTAGCTTTAACAAGAGCAGAGGAACAACTGTATATTATAACAGCTAAAAACAAGCTTAAGGCTGGTTACAATCCTAATAATCTCTCTACGTATTTTGTCGAGTTTTTAGAACAAAAATCTAAATTTAATGAAGAGGAAACATCGTTTAGTTTTGGAGATTCTAAAAAACAATCTCAAGGACATATGGAAATACAATCTTTAAATTATATAGAAAGTCTGAATTCTGGAAAGTTTAAATCAAAAGCTATAAAAATTGCTTTAAAAGAAACTTTAATGTGGGGAGATTATAGAGAAAAAGCTATTGAGTTTGGAAATATGGTACACGAAATATTATCACTCATAAAATATCCAAATCAAATCAATAAAAGTTTAGATATCGCATTAAGACAAGGACTTTTACCTATAGAATTTTATGAACCTGTAAAATATATCATAGAAAATACCGTTAATCACCCTGATTTAAGAGAACACTTTAATCCGGATGCTAAAGTTTTTAACGAACAAAATATTATTAAATTTAACAGTGATACAATAAAACCTGATAGAGTTACGATATATAAGGAAAATGCTACACTAATAGATTATAAAACGGGTAAGAAAAGCGATTCACATATTAATCAGCTCTTAGAATACGAATTAGCTCTTAAAGAAATGGGATATAATGTTACTAAAAAAACCATCCTATACATTGGAGATAAGATAGAAATTGTAAATTTGTAAGAATAAAGAGTTAATAAACATGTACGGATCTATAAAACAACATTTAACAACAGAGTTAGAACAAATTAAAGACTCTGGGTTATATAAAAAAGAAAGAATTATTACTTCTGCACAAGATGCAGAAATTACGATATCAACAGGGGAGAAAGTTATAAACTTTTGTGCTAATAATTATTTAGGACTTTCATCTCATCCTGAAGTTGTGAAATCAGCTAAAGATACCATGGATTCGCATGGATTCGGAATGTCATCGGTGCGTTTTATATGTGGTACGCAAGATATACATAAAAAACTAGAACAAACCATTGCAGATTTTTACGGAACAGAAGATACTATATTATATGCTGCAGCTTTTGATGCTAATGGTGGGGTTTTTGAACCGCTTTTATCAGAAGAAGATTGTATTATATCGGATAGTTTAAACCATGCATCGATTATTGATGGTGTTCGCTTGTGTAAAGCTGCTCGTTATCGTTATAGCAATAATGACATGGAAGATCTCGAAAAGCAATTAATACAAGCTAATGCAGACGGCAAACGTTTTAAATTAATTGTTACGGATGGGGTTTTCTCAATGGATGGCTTAGTAGCTCCTTTAGATAAAATTTGTGATTTAGCTGATAAATATGACGCCATGGTAATGGTGGATGAATGTCACGCTGCAGGTTTTATTGGAGCTACTGGAAAAGGAACTTTAGAGGCTAAAAATGTTTTAGGTAGGGTAGATATTATAACCGGTACATTAGGCAAAGCTTTAGGAGGTGCCATGGGTGGTTATACTACAGCTAAGAAAGAAATTATTGAAATATTACGTCAACGCTCTCGTCCGTATTTATTTTCAAACTCATTAGCACCTTCTATAGTTGGGGCTAGCTTAAAGGTATTTGAACTACTTTCCAAAGATACATCTTTGAGAGATAAATTAGAGTGGAATACAAATTACTTTAAAAAGGGAATGAAAGCTGCAGGTTTCGATATCATAGATGGTGATTCTGCAATCGTTCCAGTAATGTTATATGATGCAAAATTAGCTCAAGAATTTGCGGATGAGTTACTTAAAAAAGGCATTTATGTTATAGGATTCTTTTATCCAGTAGTGCCTAAAGAAAAAGCTAGAATCCGTGTTCAATTATCTGCAGCTCATACAAAAGAGCACTTAGATAAAGCAATTTCAGCGTTTACAGAAGTGGGTAAAATCTTAAAAGTTATAAAATAAATTAATAATTTTTAACAGATAATTATTTTTTGAACAAATTCTTTGTTATTAACAATTAACAATGTACTTTTGTTCTGATTATAACGTATTGTAATTAAATATAAAAAGTATGAAAAATCTAAACAGATTATTTGTTGCTTCTTTAATGTTAGCAGGAGTAACTGCTCAAGCACAGGATAAAAACAATCCATGGGCTATTACATTTGGAGCTAACGCAGTTGATGGAGCTAGAGTTAGTGCTGCAGGTCCATTCGCAGATCAATTCTCTAACTATTTTAATGCTAAAGACAACTGGAGCATTATACCATCAGTATCTTACGTTAACGTATCTAGATACTTAGGAGATAACTTCTCTTTTGGTGTTACAGGATCTGTTAACAAAATTGATAAATTTGTAAGCCCAAGAGCTACTAGACCTGGAGACTATTCAGTAGCTAATCCTGGGGACTTAATGTACTACGGTATTGATGGGGTTATCAAATATAGCTTCCTTGATATTATCGGTACTAAATGGTTCGATCCATATTTACACATTGGTGGAGGTTACACTTTCTTAGGTGATGCATCTGCAGGTACAGTAAATGGAGGTTTAGGAATTTCTTTCTGGTTTACAGAAAATGTAGGTCTTACTTTACAATCTACTTACAAACATTCATTTGATGAGACTCGTACTCCTAACGTAGACGTTGCCTCTCACTTACAACACTTTGCAGGTATCTCTTTCAAATTTGGAGGTAAAGATACTGATGGAGACGGAATCTATGATAAAGATGACGCTTGTCCAGAAGTTGCTGGTTTAAAAGAATTCAACGGTTGTCCTGATACAGACGGTGACGGAATCCAAGATTCAGAAGATAAATGTCCAAACGACTTTGGTCCAAAAGAATTACAAGGTTGTCCTGATACAGATGGTGACGGTGTAATCGATATCGAAGATGCTTGTCCAGAAGTTGCTGGTCCAGCTGCATTCAACGGTTGTCCTGATACAGACGGTGACGGTGTGCCAGATAACGTTGACCAATGTCCAGAAGTTCCTGGAGACAAAGATAACGCAGGTTGTCCTTGGCCAGATAGAGATGGTGACGGTGTTGCTGACAAAGATGATAAATGTCCAGATGTAAAAGGTACTGTTGCTAACAACGGTTGTCCTGAAGTTTCTGAAGATGCTATCAAAAAATTAAATGCTTACGCTAAAACTATCTTATTCAACTCTGGAAAATCTTCATTCAAACAACAAACTTACCCAGTTTTAGAGTCTATTACAGGTATCTTAAAAGAATACCCTAATGCTAGATTCTCGATTGAAGGTCACACAGATAGCGATGGTTCAGATGCTTTAAACTTAAAATTATCTGAAGAAAGAGCTGCTGCTGTTAAAAACTATTTAATTGAAAAAGGTATTGATCCTTCTCGTTTAGTATCTAAAGGATACGGTGAATCTAACCCAATCGATACTAATAAAACAGCTAAAGGTAAAGCTAACAACAGACGTGTTGAAGTATTATTAATTAAATAATATTTTACCATAATTATATTAAACGCCCTGATTATTCAGGGCGTTTTTTTATTTTTATACTATGGAACAATTACATCAATCATTTTTACAAAAGCTTGCTGAAGAGTTATTTTCTAAATTTGGTAACTCTATATCCAACAAAACAATTGTACTACCAAATAAAAGAGCAAAGGTTTTCCTAGTGGAGGAACTTAAAAAATATGCTTCAAAAACTTTATTTGCACCTTCAATTACAAGTATTGAGGATTTAGTTCAAGAGTTATCTAATATACAGAGTATTGATAATGTACTACTCTTGTTTGAATTTTATAAAATATATTGTGATTTAACTAAGAGTCAAAACATCCAGTCTTTTGATCAATTTGCAAATTGGGGTAAAATAGTCCTACAAGATTTTAATGAAATAGATCGATATTTATTAGATACACAAAAGGTATTTGATTATTTAACAGATATTGAAGTTTTAAAACGTTGGAATTTGGAACCTCAAGAGGCTACTCCGATGATTGATAGTAACTTGGAATTCTGGAACAAGCTACCATTATATTATTCTACTTTTTATAATCATTTACTTAATAAGCAAATTGGTTATCAAGGTTTGATTTATAGAGAAGCCGTATCTAAATTAGAAACTTATTCTGAATCACTTGAGACAGAAGAAGTAATTTTTGCTGGATTTAATGCATTAAATCATGCTGAAGAAATTATTTTTCAACATTTATTATCTAATCATAAAGCGCTAGTATATTGGGATATAGACCAAGTATTCCTAAAAGATACATATCATGACGCTGGATTATTTGTACGCAGGTTCTTTAATGAATGGCCAGTTTATAAAACACAATCCTCTAATTGGGTAGTTGATCATTTTAATACGCCTAAAAATATTGAAATTATAGGTACCCCTAAAACAATTGGACAAGCTAAAATTGCAGGCAAAATAGTAGAAAATATTTTACATGAGAAGGAAAGCTTAAACAAAGTTGCTCTTGTTTTAGGTGATGAGAATCTTTTAATTCCAGTGCTATATGCATTACCCGAAACGGTTCCTGCATTAAATATTACCATGGGTTATAGTAATATAAACAATCCGGCCCAAATTTTAATGCATAAAATTTTTAAACTTCATTTAAATGCTATTAATAGAGATACTGAGCACTATATTTTTTATTATAAAGATGTTTTGGAAATACTCTCTCATCCATTTGTAGAAAATATTATAGACACTAAGGATTTAGTTGATACTATCAATAAAAATAACATTACATTTATATCCTCAGTAAAATTAAATAGTCTTTTAAAAATTGATTCTGAATTTTTCTTATACCTTTTTGGTAAATGGGGAAATAATGTCACTGAAATTGTAGATCGTTTTTTATATATCTTAACTCAAATCAAACAGGCTCTAAATAATGAAAACAATGACGATTTGGTTTCAAAATCGTTTGTATTTTCTATATATAAAACATTTAATCAACTTAAAAACTACCAAACGGAATATAAGTTAATTAATTCAATCGAAATGCTATTTTCTATCTATAAGCAAATTATAGACCTAGAGGACGTTTCTTTTGAAGGGGAACCTTTATCTGGTTTACAAGTTATGGGTATTTTAGAAAGTAGGGTTTTAGATTTTGAGGATGTTATTGTTACTTCTTTAAATGAAGGCACATTTCCTGCGGGTAAAAGTTCAAATTCTTTCATTCCTAATGATGTTAAAAGAGAGCTTGGTTTGCCAACTTTTAAAGAAAAAGATGCTATTTATTCTTACCACTTTTATCACTTATTACTTCGTGCAAAAAACATCTACTTGTTGTATAATTCGGATCCCTCAGAAGGTATAGATAAAGGCGAGATGTCTCGATTTATAACTCAATTAGAGATAGATAAACAATCTAATCATTCCATAAAGCATTCTATATATAACGCATATTTACCTGAAAAAGCAAGTGAAGAAATTGAGATTGTAAAATCAGAACTTTTACAAAATAGGCTTAAAGAAATAGCTCAAAATAAAGGATTTTCTCCATCCTCATTAGGATCATTTTTAAGAAATCCATTGGACTTTTATAAAAAAAGAGTTTTAGGAATTAATGATTTGGAAGAAGTGGAAGAAAACGTGGCGGTAAATACACTTGGAACAATAATACATGGGGTTTTAGAAGATTTATACAAACCGAATTTAAATATTTTTCTATCAGAATCTCATTTAAATGACATGCTTAAAATTTACCCCGATTTAGTTATGAATAAGTTTAAAGAAGAATATAAAGAGGGTGAAATTACAAAAGGCAAGAATTTAATTGCTTTTGAGGTTGCAAAGAGAAATATTTACAATTTTTTAAAATTAGAATTAGAAGCCATTAAAAATGGGGATGCTATTAAAGTTCTTTATTTAGAACATACGCTAAGTGTAATAGTTAATCATCCTCTTCTACCCTATCCGGTTAAAATTGCTGGAAATGTAGATCGAATTGAAATTCGAAATAACGTTTATAGAATTATTGATTATAAAACAGGTAAAGTGGAGCCTGGTAATGTTAGATTATCAAATTGGGAATCTTTAATAGAATCTGAAAAGAAAGAAAAGGTATTACAACTCTTGTGTTATGCCTTAATGTTTTCAGATCATCCTCAAGATTTACCTCTTGAAGTTGGTATTATTTCTTTTAAAAATCTTACTCAAGGTTTCATGGCATTTAGTTTTCAAAATACAAAAGATTCTACATATATTGACTCAGTAATTTTGGAAGATTTTAAAATTGAGCTTGTTCACTTAATTTCAAAAATATTAGATCCAGAGGTTCCATTTATTAATTTAAAATAACACAAAACTCCTTATAAATTTATAAGGAGTTTTTTTATTTCCTCTGGATTTTCTAACCATAACATATGTCCTCCTTCTACAAAATTATAAGGTGTATCACTTCCTTTAATTTCATTTAAAATATCTTCCTTTGGTATGAGTTCATCTTCTAAACCACCCATATATATTATTTTATCAGTATTATAAAGTAATTGAGTTTGATCCTTACGTTCTAACATGCCGTACATAGCCGCAATACAACCCTGTGTACTAATATTTATAGCAGTATTTTTAAATACTTTGATTTGATTGGTTTTGTTTTTCTTTGTTTCTTCTTTAAAAAGATTAGAAATAGCCATCTGTATAAAAATGGATTTGTTTTTCTTTACCAATTCAATTCCTCTTAATCTGTTTTTTTTTCTTTCTTCGGAATCATCTTTAGCTGCAGAGTTAAGCAAAATAAGTCTATTTACATAACTATTATAATGATTTAAAAAACTCAAACCTACATATCCTCCCATAGAGTGTCCAAGTATTATAATATCTTTAATTTTTAAATAAGAAAGTAAATCAAAAACCATATCCGCTTGATCATCCATAGCGTGTACATATCCAATATTTCCGGATTGACCATGTCCTAATAAATCTATTGTTAAGATGTTAAATCTTTCATGAATATCAACTGAATCTAAAAAATCAAAAATTTCCTTATACTCCAAAAAACCATGTAAACACACCACGGTTGTGATTTTTTCGTTATTGTAATGTTTAAAACTAACAGGAGTTTGTTTATAGATAAATAATTCAGAATTCATACTACGATTTTTTACAAAAGTATATTAAATAATAACTTAAAATATTACTCCAAAATTTTAATATCTAATCAAAATTACCTTTAAACACTTCGTGTAAAAGTTTTTGTTTATAGTATTGTACTGAAGTATTGTTTTTTTTTATGTTAGATATGTACCAAGTGAGAAATAAATCCATTTGCCGATTAATTTATAAATAATATTTAAAAATTTAACATATTGATTTTTTTTGACTGAAATTGATAAAAACTTGTGCATATTGTTAAATATGGATATAAGGAATACTGATATGCCTTATTATCGAGTAATAAATTAACTTTTTCTGTTGTTTATACTGAGTATAAATAAAGTTGTAGCGTTTGTAAATACATTTAATAAGCGTTATTTTTGTTTGATTTTTTAAAAACTATTTCAACAAACTAATACTATGGCAAAATCTGCACTATTAAAGTCATCTATTGCAAAAAAATGGTGGATGTCTCTTACAGGGTTATTTTTATGCGTGTTTTTAGTGGGTCACTTAGCAGGGAATTTACAATTAATTTTTGGAACTTCTCTACAATTCAACCAATATGCGTTGTTCATGACTACTAATCCAGCAGTAAAAGTATTATCTTATGTAACTTACTTTTCAATCTTATTCCACGCTATCGATGGAATTATGTTAACAGTTCAAAACAAAAAGGCTCGTCCAATTGGTTATGCTGTTAAAAACGATAAAGTAAGCAGTACTTGGGCTTCAAGAAACATGGCGGTTTTAGGAACATTATTATTAGTGTTTATTGCTACTCACATGGTTAACTTTTGGGCTAAAATGCATTTCACACAAATGCCGTTACAAAAACAAGTTGTTACTATTAACAACGCAATGACAGGGCAAAACGAAGAGGTTGAAGTTTATAACTTTACTGACGGTTCTGCTGCACCTGTTAATGTTGTAGAAATGGGACAATTAGAAATTAAAAACGGAAAAGAGTTTTATCAAACAGGTACAGATTTAAAAGTTAAAGAAGGTTACAAAGATTTATATAAAATCACTGTTGATTTCTTTAAAGATCCTAGTTTAGGTATAGCATTTACTGCTTTTTATGTGTTATCTATGGTGGTTTTAGGTTTCCACTTAAGCCACGGATTCGCATCTGCATTCCAATCTTTAGGATTAAACAATCCTAAATACAACGGATTAATTAAAACGGTAGGTTTAGGATTTTCAATCATTGTTCCAGCATTATTTGCTATTATTCCTATCTACATTTGTTTTTTTAAATAATTCAATATCCTAAACGATTATGAAATTAGATTCTAAAATACCAGCTGGTCACATTTCTAAGAAATGGACTGACTATAAAGATCATTTAAAACTTGTTGCTCCAAATAACCGTGGTAAAATCGACGTAATTATTGTTGGAACTGGTTTAGCAGGAGCTTCTGCTGCTGCGTCATTAGGAGAAATGGGTTATAATGTTAAAGCATTTTGTTACCAAGATTCTCCACGTCGTGCACACTCTATTGCTGCACAAGGTGGTATTAATGCTGCTAAAAATTACCAAAACGACGGTGACTCTGTGTACCGTTTATTCTATGATACAATTAAAGGGGGTGACTATAGAGCACGTGAGGCAAACGTACACCGTTTAGCTGAAGTTTCTGTAAACATCATTGACCAATGTGTGGCACAAGGTGTACCATTTGCACGTGATTACGGAGGGTTATTAGACAACCGTTCTTTCGGTGGTACTCAAGTACAACGTACATTTTATGCTGCAGGACAAACTGGTCAACAATTATTATTAGGTGCTTATTCAGCTTTATCTAGACAAATTGGTTTAGGTCACGTTAAGATGTACAACCGTCACGAGATGTTAGACATTGTAAAAGTTGATGGTAAAGCACGTGGTATTATTGCTCGTAATTTAATTACTGGAGAAATTGAGCGTCATTCAGGTCACGCTGTAGTTATTGCTACGGGTGGTTACGGTAACGTTTATTTCTTATCTACAAATGCAATGGGATCTAACGTAACTGCTGCTTGGAAAATCCACAAAAAAGGAGCTTTCTTTGCTAACCCATGTTACGTACAAATTCACCCAACTTGTATACCAGTACACGGAACAAATCAGTCTAAATTAACGTTAATGTCTGAATCATTACGTAACTCTGGTCGTATTTGGGTTCCTAAAAAATTAGAAGATGCTAAAGCAATCCGTGAAGGTAAATTAAAACCAACACAAATTGCTGAAGAAGATAGAGATTATTATTTAGAGCGTCGTTACCCTGCATTCGGAAACTTAGTACCTCGTGACGTTGCTTCGCGTGCGGCTAAAGAAAGATCTGATGCTGGATTTGGTATCGAGAACAACGCAACTGGTGAAGGTGTTTACTTAGATTTCTCTTCAGAAATTGAGAAAAAAGGTAAAGAGATGGCTTACATTCAAGGTGACCACAACCCTTCTAAAGAAAAAGTTATTGCTTTAGGTAAACAATGGATTGAAGAGAAATATGGTAACTTATTCACGATGTATGAAAAAATTACAGACGAGAATCCATATGAAACTCCAATGAAAATTTACCCTGCAGTTCACTACACAATGGGTGGTGTTTGGGTTGATTACAACTTACAATCTACAATTCCTGGATGTTTCGTTGCTGGAGAGGCTAACTTCTCTGACCACGGAGCAAACCGTTTAGGAGCATCTGCTTTAATGCAAGGTTTAGCAGATGGATATTTTGTATTACCTTATACAATTTCTGATTATTTAGCTGGAGATATTCGTACAGGTAAAATCTCTACTGATTTACCAGAATTCGTAGAAGCTGAAAAAGAAGTTACAGGTTTAATTAACCAATTATTAAACGTAAAAGGTTCTAAATCGGTGGATCAATTCCATAAAGAATTAGGATTAATTATGTGGAATAAAGTGGGTATGGCTCGTAACGAACAAGGTTTAAAAGAAGCTATTGCTGAAATTGCTCAATTACGTGATGAGTTCTACAAAAATGTTTATGTTCCAGGTTCTGCAGACGAGCTAAACCCAGAATTAGAAAAAGCATTACGTGTAGCTGACTTTATGGAATTAGGTCAATTAATGGCAGTTGATGCTTTACAACGTAAAGAATCTTGTGGTGGTCACTTCCGTGAAGAGTACCAAGATGCAGAAGGTGAAACGTTACGTGATGACGTTAACTTTAAATTTGTTGGTGCTTGGGAATACAAATCAATGGATGCTACTCAAGCGGTTCTTCATAAAGAAGAATTAGTTTATGAGTCTATCACTATTGCAGCTAGAAATTACAAATAATCTAAAATCCGTAGAAGGAATATAATACATCATATTATGGCTTCATCTAAAAATATAAATATATCTCTTAAAGTTTGGCGTCAAAAAAACGCTAAAACTCCAGGAGCTATGGAAACATATAGCTTAGCTGATGTTTCAACTGACAGTTCTTTCTTAGAAATGTTAGACCAATTAAACGAGCAATTAATTTCTGAAAAAAGAGAACCTATTGCTTTTGACCACGACTGTCGTGAAGGTATTTGTGGTATGTGTTCATTATTTATTAATGGTCAAGCACACGGTCCAGAAAATGGAGTTACTACTTGTCAATTACACATGCGTAAATTTAAAGATGGTGATACTATTTATGTTGAACCTTTTAGATCTAAAGCATTCCCTGTAATCAAAGATTTAATGGTAGATCGTTCATCTTTTGATCGTATCCAACAAGCCGGAGGTTTCGTTTCTGTAAACACTTCTGGTAATACACAAGACGCTAACGCTATTCCAATTCCTAAACATGATGCAGATAGAGCTTTCGAGGCTGCTGCTTGTATTGGTTGTGGTGCTTGTGTTGCAACTTGTAAAAACGGTTCTGCTATGTTATTCGTAGGAGCTAAAGTATCTCAGTATGCTTTATTACCACAAGGACAAGTAGAAGCTGCTACACGTGTTCAAAACATGGTTCGCCAAATGGATGAAGAAGGTTTTGGTAACTGTACAAACACTGGTGCATGTGAGATTGAATGTCCTAAAGGAATTTCTTTAGAGAACATTGCTCGTATGAACAGAGAATACTTAAAAGCTACTTTAAAATAGTTTTAAAAAATCAAATTTGCTTAAAAGCTCGGTATATACTTACCGAGCTTTTTTTATTATATTTATAAAAAAGATTATGCTTAAAGTTTCCATTATACAAGCACCCTTAGTTTGGGAAGACAAAAAGGCCAATTTTGATTATTTTACATCCAAAATAAACGCTATTCCTGATACAGATTTAGTTGTGTTACCCGAAATGTTTTTGACAGGTTTCTCTATGAATCCTGAAGATAATTTTATTACCATGGATAGCAGTTATATTTCTGAAATTATATCTTTAGCAAAGAATAAGAACATTGGTATAACAGGAAGTTTGATCATCAAACAAAACGATCATTTTTACAATCGATTGTTATTTATTTTTCCTGACGGAAGTTTTACAACCTATGATAAAAAACATTTATTTTCTTTAGCAAAAGAAGAAAAATTTTATACTCCAGGAACCGATAAACTTATAGTAGAATATAAAGGTTGGAAGATATGTCCCCTTATTTGTTATGATTTACGATTTCCGGTATTTTCTAGAAATGTTGAAAACTACGATTTAGTACTTTATGTAGCATCATGGCCTAATAAGCGTATTTATGCATGGGATTCTTTATTAAAAGCACGTGCTATAGAAAATATGGCTTATACGATTGGTGTTAACCGTATAGGAGTAGATGGATATGATGCTACTTATAATGGACATTCGCAAATTCTAGATTATATGGGTCAATATATGGTTGAACCTTTTGAGGATGAAGCGGTACATACTGTTACTTTAAACAAAGAAAATAGAGAGAAAGCAGTGTTTAAACTCGGTTTTTTAAATGACAAAGATTCTTTTACCATAAACTAAAAAAGCTTGCCCTAAGGCAAGCTTTTTAGTTTATAAATCTATGGGTTGGTTTACATCCCAATTGGCTCTTACATCAATTAACTGAGGGAAATAAATAACCTCTTCGGGTAATCTCTTTTTTAAATAATCACCAGGAGTCCACTTTTTATTTCCATCTAAGTCATAAACAATTCGGACGATGTATTTATTAGGTAAAATATCTACAAAATAATATTCATTTTTACTTGTGCTAAACATTTCATATTTAATGTTTTCTTTATCATCCAATAACTGTACGATGTAGTTAGAATATTTAGCATTGTTTACAATTAAATTCAAATTACCATATTCGGTGTGATTTTTAGTAGAAATTGTACCCGTCAACGTGTCATTAACCTTTCCATAAA
>CAVBJB010000015.1:0-15680 GCA_963595625.1 Lachnospiraceae bacterium
TCCTGAAATCCAAAAATACATTAGCTCACATAACGCAGGGCAAACGTCTATACAAATAGCCGAATATTTTGGATTGAACGGATTAGTATCTACAATATCTACAGCATGTTCGTCTGCAGCAAATGCTATAATGATGGGAGCGCGACTTATTAAGTCGGGTAAATTAGACCGTGTTATAGTGGGTGGTACAGACGCTCTATCCAAGTTTACAATCAACGGTTTTAAAACTTTAATGATTTTAACGGATGGTTACAATACACCATTTGACGCCGACAGAAAAGGTTTAAATTTAGGAGAAGCAGCTGCATATTTAGTTTTAGAAAGAGAAGATTTGGCTAAAGCCGAAGGAAAGCAAATTCTTGCATATGTTGCCGGTTATGGAAATGCTAACGATGCATATCATCAAACCGCATCGTCAGAAACGGGAGAAGGAGCCTATCTTGCTATGCAAAAAGCATTAAAAGTAGCGAATTTAACCCCAGAGCAAATAGATTATGTTAACGTACATGGTACTGCAACCCCAAACAACGATTTGTCCGAAGGTCGTGCTTTAGAACGTATTTTTAAAGATAAACTCCCGGTATTCTCATCTACCAAACCTTTTACAGGACATACCTTAGCAGCAGCTGCGGCTATAGAGGCTGTGTTTAGTATTGTAGCAATACAAGAGCAATGTGTTTATCCAAACTTAAATTTTAAAAATCCAATGCCTGAGGTTAATTGCATTCCTCAAACCCAATTTAAAACAGCTAAAATACAAACGGTTTTATCCAACTCCTTTGGTTTTGGCGGTAATTGTTCCACTTTAATTTTTACAAAATAATGGCTAAGTGTTACGTAAATGGTTTAGGTGCAGTTAATGCATTGCAAGTGGATGAACCTTTAGAAAAACTTACAGCATCTTTTACTCCAGCTATACAACCCAATTATAAAGATTTAATTGCTCCTGCTCTTTTAAGACGAATGGGTAAAGGAGTTAAAATGGCTATTTATGCCAGTCAACAAGCATTAAATCAGGCTAATGTTGAGGTTCCAGATGCCATAATTACGGCAACAGGATTAGGTTGCATTGAGGATTCAGAAAAGTTTTTAAAATCTGTTTTAGAGAATCAAGAAGAGTTTTTAACGCCCACCTCTTTTATACAATCTACCCATAATACATTTGGAGGTCAAATAGCTTTACGACTAAAAGCAAATGGCTATAATTTGACGTATGTAAACGAGGATTCAGGGTTTGAGATGGGGTTGTTAGATGGATTTCTGCAAATAAAAAACGAAGAAGAAAATTCGGTTTTAATTGGCGGAATCGAGGAAATGGCTCCAGGATTTCTAGAACTATTCAAACTTAACGGAACGATATATTCACAAGAAAATACTTTAGCACCCAAGTGGAGCGAAGGCGCGCATTTTTGTGTTTTATCTCCCCAAAAAACCGATTTAACGTATGCAGAGGTTTTAGATGTTGATTTGGCTTTAAATCCAGAAAATCTTCCTTCTTTTATTTCAGATTTTTTAGATAAGAATGCATTCCGAATTTCTGATATCGACGCTCTTGTTTTAGGACATACACCTAATGAACCAATTAATGAAATAGTAGAGTTGTTCCCTCAGGCCTCAATAATTACTTATAAATACTATTTAGGTCATTATCAAACAGCATCAGCTTTTGGTTTTAATTTGGCGTGTTCTTTACTAAAAGATCAAAAAATTTTAGACGAGTTTTATTTAATTAAAAGAGAAAGAATCGCTAAGAATATTCTCATCATCAATCAAAATAAAGGAAAAGATTTCTCATTCATACTTTTAAAAAATGTCTAGAAACACAGCTTTCCGATTGGTTTGGGTTATCCTTTTTAGTTTTTGCTTGTATGGTTTTATAAGGAAAGATTGGTCATGGATTCTTCTCATTATTCTATTTCTAATATTTATCGGCACGACCGCTTGGGGAAGTTTTGATCTGCGATTGCAATTTTTTTCTCCCGTAATTTTTAAAGGTAAAACATCTGACGCAAAATTAGCATTAACTTTTGATGATGGACCTACACCCTACACTTTACAAGTATTAGATATACTTAAAAAACATAATTTTAAAGCTACTTTTTTTTGTATAGGAAATCAAGTACAAAAACACCCTGAAATTGCCTTAGAAATCCTAAAACAAGGCCATACTATAGGCAATCACACGTTAACGCATACTTCTAAAATGGGTTTTTTACCCTATAAAGAGATTAAAAAAGAAATTTCTGAAAATTCAAGAATTTTGCAATCTGTTTTAAATATTAACCCTCAATGGTTTAGACCACCTTTTGGAGTTACAAATCCTACAATTGCTAAGGTTATTAAAGAAGAAGATTTAATGTGTATTGGTTGGAATATTAGGTCTTTAGATACCGTTTCAAAATCGAGTGAGGAAATTGTAAAACGTGTAAAACGTAAGCTAAAACCCAACGGAATTGTTTTAATGCACGATACTTCTCAACTTTCAGTTAGCGCGTTGGAACAATTGTTGCTAGAAATTAAAAAACAGGAATTTGCTGTTGTACCTTTGCAAGAGTTAATTCTAGAATTACCTTATAAAGATGAAAAAGTTAATCCTATTAGTTAGCTTGTTAGGCTTACAAACCTTGAGTTTTGCCCAAGTTAAAATGACCGATTCTGAAATTAAAAATTTTCAAAATAAAGTAACCTCAGATGCTATGGCTTTACAAAGTCTTTCGGCTGATTTTACTCAAACCAAACATATTAGTTTCCTTTCTAAACCTATAACTTCAACTGGGAAGTTATATTTAAAATCCGACGAAAAATTAAAATGGGAATACGTTACCCCTACTAAATATGCCGTAGTTTTTAAAAACAAAACCTTATTGGTTAACAATCAAGGGAAACAAAATAAAGTAGATTTAGCATCCAATAAACAGTTTGAAAAATTAAGTAAGTTAATCTCTGGAACTATTAACGGCAACCTATTTGACGATAAAGAGTTTGTGGTGTCTTATTTTAAATTAGACGGTGAAAATTTGGTAAAGCTTAAACCCAAAAACAAGGATTTAATAAAGTACGTTAAAGAGATTGAGTTGTATTTTGATAAAACTGGCAAGTTGGTAGATAAAACAAAAATGATTGAACCTAACGACGATTATACTTTAATCATCTTCTCTAATAAAAAAATAAACCAGACTATAAATGATTCGGTTTTTTCTATTTAGTATTCTAGTTTTAATCCTACAATCCTGTGGTAGTTATAAACCGGATGGATTATTTAAGGAGAAGAATAGCACGGCGCAGAATTTATATTTTGCTGACCAAAATCAAGAATATGTATATACAGCCTTAATTAGTGCTTTTGGTAAGGAAATAACCGGTATTTTAGTTTTAAAACCATTAGGAAATGATTCGCACCGTGTGGTGTTAACTACTGATTTTGGAAATACACTATTGGATTTAACCTTAAACAAAGACGGATATATTAAAAACTATGCTATTCCGGATTTAGATAAAAAAATAGTATTAAACATATTAAGTTCAGATTTTAAATTACTTGTAAAGCAAAATTGGACTACAAATGCAGAGGCCTTACGAGAAAACGAAAAGGTTTATAGAGCTAAAAAAGGTAATAAAAATTATTATTTAACCTATCAAAATCAAGAATTAAAACAACTTATTTACGCCAAACGTAAAAAAAAGGTAGTCTTAGATTTTAAGGTTACTAATCATAATAATGCGAATGAAATACAATTGCAGCATTTCAATTTTAATTTAAAAATTGAATTAAAAGCAATAGAAATGTAAACAAAAATACAAAAAAAGCACACATTTCGTGTGTTTTTTTTATTCCCGCATATTTAGATTATCTTTGCATTTAAATAGTTGGAATATGTTGTTGAAAGATTTTTACATAGTTAATAAAATAGAAAACGGTTTAGATAACCATTATAAAGTTCAGATTACGTTACATAGCGATCATAAAATTTTTAGAGGACATTTTCCTAACAATCCTGTTACTCCTGGAGTTTGTATGATGCAAATTATTAAAGAACTTACAGAAAACATTACCCAAAAGGAGTTAATGTTAACTAAAGGAAATAATATAAAATTTGTTGCTATAATTAATCCGTTTACTGATCCGGTTTTAGATTTAGATCTCACTATTTTAGTAGAAGATCATGAGGTTAAAATAAAAAATTCAACTTTTTTTGGCTCTACTTTAGCCTTAAAATTAAGTGCAACGTATCAAACCATTTAAACCTAAATTTCACTGTTTTACAGTAAAAGATGAAATTAAATTCTGATTTTAACTCACCCACATTTTGTGTAATAATCCCTACATATAACAACCATAAAACTTTAAAAAGAGTTTTAGATGGTGTCTTACTGTATACCCATAATATAATTGTTGTAAATGACGGATCTACAGATACGACATCTCAAATATTATCAGAATATGCTAGTTTAGTAATAATTTCGCTAGAAAAAAATTCCGGTAAAGGAATTGCTTTACAAGCCGGTTTTAAAAAAGCTCAACTGTTAGGTTATGATTATGCTATTACTATAGATTCGGATGGGCAGCATTACCCGTCGGATCTTCCTGTTTTTATAGAAGAAATAAAAAAATCAGAACATCCCGTGCTTTTAATTGGAAGCCGAAACATGGCGCATGACTCGGTTCCTAAAAAAAGTAGTTTTGGGAATAAATTTTCTAATTTTTGGTTTAAGTTTGAGACCGGTATAGAACTTTCGGATACTCAATCAGGCTTTAGGGCTTATCCTTTAAAATTTCTTCCAAAAAAATTCTATTCCTCTAAATTTGAATTTGAAATTGAGATTATTGTACGCTTAGCTTGGAACGGAATTGAGGTTAAAAACATTCCGATTCAGGTTTTATATGATCCTGCTGAAAGAGTATCTCATTTTAGACCCTTTAGAGATTTTACAAGAATTAGTATCGTAAATACCGTTTTAGTAACGATCTTGTTTTTATAGATTAAACCTCGTGATTTTTTTAGAAGTTTTAAAAAAAAAAGTTTTAAAAAGTTTATAACCGAGGACGTTTTATCCGTTAACGATTCTCCCGAAAAAAAAGCCTTATCCATTGCCTTAGGCTCTTTTATTGGATTTTCTCCTTTATGGGGATTTCATACTGCATTAGCTATTAGTTTAGCGGTGTTTTTTAAATTGAATAAAGTTTTAGCTTTTACATTCTCTAATGTAAGTTTTCCTCCTTTTATACCTTTTATTATTTATGGGTCTTTACAATTAGGGAGTTTTTTTATAGCTAATCCCGTGGAGGTATTAAATTTTGATTCGTTAACTTTATCTTCAATCCCAAATCATTTAATTCAGTACATTATTGGTAGTTTTTTATTAGCTATTTTAGGATCCTTATCCTTAGGGATTTTTAGTTACATGTATTTTAAATTAAAGCAAAATAAACAACAATAAACATGCAATTGCATACCCTTTTTTACTCTATATATAAATTTTTCAATCAAAATAAACGTATAGGTATTTTGGTTGGATTGGTCTTTTTATTTAGCTGTGGTTATTTAGGATCTAGAATTACTTTTAATGAAGATATCACCCGAATTATCCCTAAAAATGAAAAGGCAGACGTTACTACTAAGGTTTTAAAACAATTAAACTTTTCTGACAATATTACCGTTATCATCGAAAAGAATAAACAAACCTCTTTAGATGAAATCAGTGAATTTGCGCAGGAAGTTTATGATTCTTTAAGTCAAAATACAACCTTAATTAAAGAAATTCAAGGGTATGTAGATGCGGATGTGATTAGCGATACGTATAGTTTTGTAAACGATTATCTACCGTTATTTTTAACACCAGAGGATTATAAAACCATTGACGGTAAAATAAAAGGAGATAGTATTGAGAAGCAAGTGGCGTCCAACTACAACCAACTATTATCGCCTACAGGGTTTGTAACCTCAAGATATATTCAGCAAGATCCTTTGGGATTAACTATGTTGGGTTTAAAAAAACTGCAACAAAACTCGGGGACTGATTTTAAATTAATCAACGGATTTATAACCTCGGCTGATTCTACCAAAATTCTCTTATTTATTAAACCTAAAATTCAGAGTGCTGACGCAGAAGTAAATGCGGATTTCTCAGAATTTTTATATGGTGTTCAAGAAACTTTTAATGTAAAATATCAAAAGCAAGGAAAGGTTTCTTTTTATGGCTCGGCATTAATTGCTGATGCAAATGCTAAACAAATTAAACACGATATTACATCAACCATAATAATATCTATGGTTACTTTGATGGTTTTACTGATTCTTTTTTACAGAAAAATAAGTATTCCGATCATCATTTTTATCCCTACCGTTTTTGCAGGTGCTCTTGCCTTAGCTGTTTTATTCTTATTTAAAAATACCATTTCGGCAATTTCTTTAGGTATATCAGCGGTTTTAGTTGGTATTACTATTGATTATGCTTTACATATTTTAACCCACTATAAACACAAAACCAATGTAGAAGAGTTGTATAAAGAGATTACAAAACCTCTTATCATGAGCGCTTCTACCAACGCTGTGGCATTTTTGTGTTTACTTTTTGTACATAGTGATGCGTTGATAGACCTTGGAATATTTGCCTCTGTAGCTATATTTTCGTCTGCTATTTTCTCACTTTTAATTATTCCACATATTTATAAACCTAAAACTAATTTAGAAGAAAATTCTGTTTTAGATAAAGTAGCGGCCTACCCTTTCGAAAAGAATAAATATTTAATTATTGGATGTTTAGTTGCCATTGGTATAAGTATTTTTACTTTTAATAAAGTAGGTTACAACAACAACTTATCTGATTTAAATTTTGTACCTCCACACTTAAAAGAAGTTGAAAAAACCTTAGATACACTTACAAATAATCAAGCTAAATCTTTATATATCGTATCTTACGGAAATTCTTTAAACGAGGCTTTACAAACTCAAAATGTAGTTACAAAAGCGTTAGATAAAGCTAAAGACCGTAAGGAAATTCTACAATACACAACCCTTAATAAAATTATTAAACCGTATGATGAGCAAAGTAAAGCTTTTGATACTTGGAACCATTATTGGTATAATAAAAGAGATTTTGTTGAAGAAAAATTAAAGGCTGAAGGATCAAAATACGGATTTGATCCGCAAGCTCATGCTGCCTTTTATTCTAGTTTATATAAATCTTTTGAACCTTTATCTCTAACTAATTTCTACGAAGTTAAAGCGCTAGCTTCTTCCGAATTTATATCAGAAAATCATGGTTTTTACACTATTTCTACTTTAGTTAAGGTGAAAGAGAAGTATCGTACTTTATTTTTGGAAGAAATAGAAAAGAATCCTAATGTTGTCTGTATCGATAGAAAGCAACTTAACGAGACCTTTTTAGGTAAATTAAAAGAGGATTTTTCGAGCTTAATTGATTATTCTTTTATTGCAGTTGTTGCTATCCTTTGGATCTTTTTTAGACGTATTGAATGGGTACTTTTTAGTATCATACCAATTCTTCTGACGGGTTTAGTTACAACTGGTCTTATGGGGTTATTTGGTATAGAATTTAATATATTCAGTGCCATTGTATGTACATTGGTATTTGGTCACGGAATCGATTTTTCAATTTTTATGACCTCGGCTTTACAAAAGGAATTTTCAACCGGAAAAAATGAGCTGCAAACGTACAGAACATCAATTATTTTAGCTGTTTTAACTACAGTTTTAGCAATTGGAGCATTAATTTTTGCTAAACATCCTGCTTTACTTTCTATAGCAAGTGTGTCTTTAATTGGAGTTTTTTCTGCAGTAATTATAACCTTTGTATTTTATCCTTTACTATTTAAAATATTTGTGATAAATAGGGTAAATAAAGGCTTGGCTCCTTTTTCATTCATTAATCTTATAGTAAGTATACTATTCTTTATATATTACGGTTTAGGATCTTTAGTTATTTCAGTTTTCGGAAGAATTCTATTTAAAATCCTTCCTATCCCTAACAAAAATAAACTCTTTGGATTTAGTAAAATTATGTCGATTTTTATGCGATCTGTTATTTATTTAAATCCATTTTTAAGATCCAACAGATATAACCCGTTTCAGGAAAATTTTGAAAAACCTGCAGTAATTATAGCTAACCATACCTCATTTTTAGATACTCTAACAATAGGGATGTATCTTCCAAAGGTGATTTTCTTAGTAAATGATTGGGTATGGAACTCTCCCTTTTTTGGAAGAATTATTCGTGTGGCTGGTTTTTATCCCGTATCTATGGGGTATGAAAAGGGGCCCTCGCTTTTAAAAGACAAAATTGAAATGGGCTATTCCATTATGGTGTTTCCTGAGGGGACTCGCTCGTATGATAATACTGTAAAACGTTTCCATAAAGGGGCTTTTTATTTAGCGCAACAATTACAATTGGATATCTTACCTCTATATATTCATGGGAATAGCGAGGCATTACCTAAAGGAGATTTTGTGGTAAACAAAAATACACTTTCCACTATTATTGGGGAACGAATTCCTTATAAACCAGATGAAACGTATGCTGAAAAAGCAAAAATTGTTTCTAAAATTTTTAAATCAGAATTCGATGATTTGAGGGCTCGTTTAGAATCTAAAAATTATTTTACAAAAAAAATTATTCAGAGTTTTTTATACAAAGAAACTGAGATATATAACTTGGTTAAGCAAGATGTTAAAAAGAATGAAGAAACGTATTACGCTTTAAATTCATTCTTTTCAACTAAAGAATCGATTTTACATTTAGCCGATAATTACGGTCAAATAGATTTTGTATTAGCATTACAACATTCGGGACGTAAAATAACGTCTTGTATTAATGATGAAGACAAACGTGCCATAGCTTGCTCTAATTACTTAAATGTACACAGAAATATTAAGTTTGTAGAAGAGCTTCCGGAATTAGGTAGTAAACTTTTACTTTCTAAAACGTTAGACGGAACTTTAGATGAGGCTAATAAATTAAGCGGTTTTGCAGAAATTATATGTCTAAATAATCTAAATAATATTCAGTTTTTCTTAGCTTTAAACTATAAAATTATAGCAAAACAATCAGATATCATTCATTTAAGAAAATCTAATGAGTTATAAAAAATATGATGTAGTAATTACCGGTAGCGGACTCGGCGGATTGGTTTCTGCTCTTATTCTTGCAAAAAATGGCAAAAAGGTTTGCGTGTTGGAAAAAAACAATCAATATGGTGGTAATCTACAAACTTTTGTACGTAATAAAACCATTTTTGATACCGGTGTACATTATATTGGCGGACTAGACAGGGGTCAAAATCTACATACTTATTTTTCATATTTAGGTATTATGGAAGACCTAAATCTTAAAAAATTAGATGAAAATTGCTTTGATAAAATTCATTTTGCTGATGATAAAACCACTTATCCTTTAGCGCAAGGGTATCAAAATTTTGTAGACCAATTAGTAAAATATTTCCCTACTGAACAAGAGGCACTTTATAATTATATTGAGGATGTAAAACAGATATGTTCTAAATTTCCGCTTTATAATGTTGAGATGGGGTCTGGCTATGATACTTCAATTTTCGAAATTTCATTAGGTTCTTATCTAGAAAATCTAACAAAAAATAAAAAACTTAGAGCGGTACTCTCAGGCTCTAGTTTGCTATACGCAGGTCATACAAACACCCCTTTTTATGAACATGCATTAATTATGAACTCATACATACAAAGTGCTTATAGATGCGTAAATGGAGGAAGTCAAATTACGAGATTATTGGTTAAGCAACTGCGCGCGTTTGGTGCTGATTTATTTAAACACTCGGAGGTTACTAACTATAATGTTTCTTCTGAAAATAAAATCGAATCGGTAATACTTAAATCTGGAGAACAAATCCATGCGGATCTCTTTATATCGAATATAGATCCAAAACAAACGCTTCAGCAAGTAGGCGCTTCTCATTTTAAAAAGGCCTATTATAATAGAATTACAAATCTCGAGGATACCACAAGTTCTTTCTCAGTTCATATAAAATTTAAGCCAAACCAAATTCCATACTTTAACAGAAATCTGTATTATCATAATTCCGTTAATACTACCTTAGAAACGACTTCTATAACTCCAGATTATGTTCCTAAATTTTTGATTACTATGAATTCTGAAAGCCAAGACCAATTGCATGCAGATTCTTTATCTATTTTAGCATATATGGATTATGAAAGAATTAAACTATGGGAAAATACACATAACACCGTCGCAAATCCTGCGGATAGAGGTTTAGCATATGAGGCATTTAAAAATAAAATTGCAGATCTTTTGATAGATCAAGTAACGAATGTTTTTCCTAATTTAAAACAATGTATAGACCATGTATATACTTCGTCCCCACTAACTTTTAGAGATTATATTGGCGGAAATAAAGGCAATTTATATGGACCAATAAAAGACGCTTCTAATCCTTTAAAGCACTTTATTGCAACACAATCTAAAATTCCCAATTTATACTTTACCGGTCAAGGCGTAAACATGCACGGAATTTTAGGGGTAACCATAGGTGCAGTAGCTACTTGTTGCGAAATTTTAGGAACAGAATTTTTAATCAATCAGATTAAGGATCAAACATCAATTACTAATTAATAGAATTTCCCGACCTTTGGGGTAAAATTTTCTATCCTATTTCCTATTTCAATTTTATAAGTTCAATTAGGAAATTAAATCTCAAACAATGCAAAATCCAATAGAATATCAATCTATTCAAGACATAAAAAATTATCAAGAAGAAGCTTTACGTAAACAATTGGCTTATGTAGCTTCCCATTCTCCTTTTTATAAAAATTGGTTTCAAAAACACGGGATCGACATCTCTAGCATTAAAACCATCGAGGATTTAAAGATAATTCCACCAACAACAAAAACGCATTTACAAGAAAATAACGACGATTTTTTTTGTGTCCCAATTACAGAAATTAGGGATTTTGCTACAACTTCCGGAACATTAGGTAGTCCCGTGACCTTTGGTTTAACAGATGCCGATTTAGACCGTTTAGCGTTTAATGAAATGATATCTTTTAAAATAGCCGGAGTGCAAAAAGGAGATGTTGTACAATTAATGACAACCATAGATCGTAGATTTATGGCTGGCCTAGCCTATTTTTTAGGATTAAGACAATTGGGTTGTGGAGTTATTAGAGTAGGTTCTGGAATCCCGCAAATGCAATGGGACAGTATTTTAAAATACAAACCAAAGTTTTTAATTGGTGTGCCCTCTTTTGTTTATAAAATGATCGAGTATGCAGAACAAAATAACATTCCGTATAAAGAATCGAGTATAGAAGGTATAATTTGTATTGGTGAAGCTTTACGTACATCTGATTTAAAACCAACCATATTAGCCTCTAAAATTACAGAGAAATGGAACGTAAAATTACATTCTACATATGCTTCTACAGAGATGAGTTCTGCATTTACAGAATGTAGTGCTTTTGCAGGTGGACATGTAATTCCAGAACTTATAATTACGGAAATTCTGGACGATAACAACCATCCAGTTCCCGACGGACAAAGTGGAGAACTCGTAGTTACCACCTTAGGTATAGAAGCTTTACCTTTAGTTCGTTTTAAAACAGGAGATGTGGTTACAAAACACGTAAACTCGTGCAGTTGTGGACGTAACTCCTACAGAATCGGTCCTGTTGAGGGCAGAAAACAACAAATGATAAAATATAAAGGTACCACTTTATACCCCCCAGCTATGCACGATGTATTGGCCAGTTTTAATGAAATTGATTGTCACGTAATCGAAATTTGGCACAACGATTTGGGTACTGATGAAATTGTAATTAAACTAGCTTTTAAACACAATAATTTTCTTGATTTGACTTTTATTAAAGACCAATTCAGAGCTAAATTAAGAGTAACGCCAAAAATAGAAATCCATAGGCCCGAAGATTTACAAAAAATTATATTTAATCCCTTAAGTCGCAAACCTATAGTGTTAATTGACAAGCGAAAAGAAAATTAAAAATTCTTACTAAATAATTTCAGCAATTAGGGATAATTGTATCTTTGTAAAAAATTTAGATTAAAATGTCACAAGAAGTTCGTGTGCGTTTTGCACCCAGTCCTACCGGACCATTACATATTGGTGGAGTAAGAACCGCTTTATTTAACTATTTATTCGCCAAAAAAAATAACGGTACTTTCTACATTCGTATTGAAGATACGGATCAAAATAGATTTGTACCGGGAGCTGAAGAATACATTTTCGAAGCTTTGGAATGGTTAGGAATTTCTCCTGACGAAACTATAGGTAAAAACGAAAAGTTTGGACCCTACCGCCAGTCAGACCGTAAACACCTTTACAAAGATTACGCAATGCAATTAGTGCATAACGGTTGGGCTTATTACGCTTTCGATACATCTGAGGAGTTAGACGCATTACGTAAAGAGGCAGAGGCAAACGGTAAAACATTTATCTACAACCACTCTACACGTAACGAGTTAAAAACTTCTTTAAACATGCCTAAAGAGGAACTAGAGGCACGTTTATTTAACGACGATCATTACGTTATTCGTTTTAAAACTCCACTAGACGAGACTTTAGTATTAAACGACATAGTACGTGGAGAGGTAAAATTTGATACTTCATTACTAGACGATAAAGTACTTTACAAATCAGACGGTATGCCAACATACCATTTAGCAAATATAGTTGACGACCATTTACAAGGAACAACACACGTAATTCGTGGCGAGGAGTGGTTACCATCGTTACCATTACACTACATGTTATACCGCGCCTTTGGATGGGATGCACCACAATTTGCACACTTACCGTTAATCCTTAAACCTGTAGGAAACGGTAAATTATCTAAACGTGACGGAGATAAACTTGGGTTCCCAGTTTTCCCATTAGAGTGGAAAGCAGAGAGCGGAGAAATCTCTTCTGGATACCGCGAAAAAGGTTTCTTTCCAGAGGCTGTAGTTAACTTTTTAGCCCTATTAGGATGGAACGACGGTACAGAACAAGAAATCTTTACAATGGAAGAGTTAATTCAAAAATTCGACCTAAGCCGCGTAAACAAATCAGGTGCTAAATTTGATCCAGAAAAAAACAAATGGTTTAACCACCAAGTGTTAATGAATAAAACAGATGTAGAGTTAGCCGAGCTTTTCAATAAAGATTTACAAACAAAAGGAATCAATAAAGACCTTAACCTAGTAACTAAAATAGTATCATTAGTAAAAGACCGCGCTAATTTTATAACAGAGTTATACGATTTATCTGACTATTTCTTCGTAGCTCCAACACAATACGATGCCAAAGCATTAAAAAATTGGAAAGAAGAAACACCAGCTTTAATGAATCAATTACAAGAAGTATTAACTAACATCGACGATTTTACATCTGCAAACATAGAAACAGTAGTAAAAGACTGGTTAGCAACCAACGAAATAGGAATGGGTAAAGTAATGCAACCTTTCCGATTAAGTTTAGTTGGTGAGATGAAGGGACCACACCTTTTTGATATTGTTGAGGTATTAGGTAAACAAGAAACCCTAAACCGTTTAAAAACAGCAGTAGCAACTATCTAATATAAAACCCCAAGAGATCTAATCTTTTGGGGTTCTTTTTTTAATAATTTGGGCGTTCCGCGCCTTCTAATGGGCGCGTCGGGCTTTACGCTATATCTTTTATTTGCTCCGTTTCACTACACAAATAAAAGGATGCCGCTGCAATCCCTAACGCAAAAAAAAGAGAGCTTTAAAAGCTCTCTTTTTTTATAAATTTATTTGTAACTGGCCACTTAACACACCCATTCTACCTGTAAAATTCTCATTGTTATTTTTCTCTACAAGTCCCTCTTGGTTATTTAATCGCTGTAACATATTATTTACAGTAAGCGTATAGTTTACATTTAATCGAACCACTCTCCCACCTATTGTTGTTCCTACATAAATAACACCATTAAAAGGGTTTACCTCTTTTAAATCTTGTACTTGTAAGGCAGAATTTACTATACGATGATTTTCTAATCCTTTTTTAAATTTTAAATCACCATTAATTTGTAACATCGGTCCAATATCAAAACTCATAACATCCTCAATAACATTATAACTAAAAATAAAATGTACTTGAGCTCCAATCAAACTATAATTAACTTCTTCTGCTTTACCAAATAAACTACGTGTATTCACACTAAAATTAGATTCCATAAATCTAATTCCAAATGCTCCACTCCATTCGTTATACATGTTTCCTCTAACTTGTAAACCTGCGGTCCATCCTAAATCAGATTTTGTATCAATAGCACTTGTATATAAAGTACTTGTATTAACACCTCCTATTATACCAATCCTGTTTCCATCTCTCCAACCGTGTTGCGCATTTATACTCATTGAAGAAAATAATATAAATAGAAAGGGTAATAACTTAATAAATTTCATAAAATGCTAGATAATTGTTATATTTAAGAATTAATTTAAAATTTTATATGGGGCCTACAATCTTTATTTCAGTACTAATTATTATCACAGTATTTTTAGCATTATTTACTGTTAAACAACAATCAGCCGTTATTATCGAACGTTTTGGTAAATTTAATTCGATCAGACAATCTGGCTTACAATTCAAAATACCTTTTATAGATAGAATTGCAGGAAGAGTTAATTTACGTATTCAACAATTAGATGTAATTATAGAAACAAAAACCAAAGATAATGTTTTTGTTAAGATGAAAGTAAGTGTACAATATAAAGTTGTACAAGATCGAGTTTACGAAGCTTTCTATAAATTAGAATTTCCGGAAGATCAAATAACATCCTATGTATTTGATGTAGTAAGAGCTGAGGTTCCTAAACTAAAGTTGGATGACGTTTTTGAGAGAAAAGATGATATTGCGATTGCTGTAAAAAGAGAACTTAACGACGCAATGGTAACGTATGGTTATGATATTATAAATACGTTAATTACCGATATTGATCCGGATATTCAAGTTAAAAATGCAATGAATCGTATAAATGCTGCTGATCGTGAAAAAACAGCTGCTGAATATGAAGCCGAAGCAGAGCGTATTAGAATTGTTGCTAAAGCAAAAGCAGAAGCTGAGTCTAAGCGTTTACAAGGTCAAGGTATTGCAGACCAAAGACGCGAAATTGCAAGAGGTTTAGTTGAATCTGTTGAAACCTTGAATCATGTAGGTATAAATTCTCAAGAAGCGTCTGCATTGATAGTTGTTACGCAACATTATGATACGTTACAATCTGTTGGAGCTCAAAATAATTCAAACCTTATTTTATTACCTAACTCACCACAAGCAGGTGCAGATATGTTAAATAATATGGTGGCTTCTTTTACAGCTTCAAACCAAGTGGGTGAAGCAATGAAAAAAATGGATAAATAAAAAATAAAAGAGGAGCATTTGCTCCTCTTTTATTTTTTTATCTTATTCAGTATAAATTTAATTATAGCTGATATAATCACAGCTTTAATACTAGAACTTTTATTAGATTTGAATGTATTTATACCACTTTTAAGTGCATTTAGTGGAGAAATACTTTCTTTAAAATCATTTTTTGTAGCTGTAAAGGAATTTTTAATTTTATGATAAGCAATATCCCTTTCAGTTTTAAAAATTTCTAAGTCTAAATTTATTTCTTCATAACTCGAATAGTCTTTTCTAAGTCTCGACATAATC
>CAVBJB010000016.1:0-15639 GCA_963595625.1 Lachnospiraceae bacterium
CAATAAGGTCTGTATCTAGTAGGGTTAAAAGTTGTATCAACTGTTCCGTCTTGATTTAATTTAATAACATGAATTTCATTTAAATTTGCACCGTTATATGAGTCAAAACTACCAGCAACAAATAATTTACCATCTAAGGTAGATTTTATAACTTGAACATTAGGACTTGCGTACATATTTGAAACTTCAAAACCAACTCCGTTCGCATTAAAATTTGAATCCAAAGTTCCATCAGAATTTAGTAATGCTATCGCTTTTTTATTTACGCCATTATAACTTAAAAAATTACCACCAACTACAATTTTTCCGTTAGATAAAACCTCAACCGTATTAAGTGCATTATTACCTGAACTATAAATAGGTCCAGACCCTTGTATAAAAGTTGTATCTAAACTTCCATCTGCATTTAAACGCATAATATTTTTAACAGGCACGTTATTGTAATTGTTAAAATTACCAACAACTATAATTTTACCGTCGGATTGTATCGCTATAGAATTTATAGAGCCTTGCGCTTGAATATCAAAATCAGAAGTAAAGCTTGTATCTAAGCTTCCGTCCATATTTAATCTCGCCAATCTTTTTGAAACCACACCATTAATGGAATCAAAAAAACCCCCAATCATAATTTTACCATCAGGCAATACTTTAATAAAATTTACAAAACCCGAGTTACCATTGAGTTGTATTAAAATATTATTATCAAAACTTGAATCTAAAATACCATTAGCATCTAGACGTACAACTTTACCTACGGGAATTCCATTAAACCTTGAAAAATATCCGGATACAACAGCCTTACCATCACTGTAAAAGTCACCAACTACATTATTGTACTCAAATCCAGATCCGTGTCCCGTACTCGTATCAAAAGGGTTAAATGTAGCATCTCCTGTCCCTGATTGCGTAAATCCTTGATTCCAAAATATCAGAGTCATTAATAAAATAAGTAGTTTTTTCTTCATAATTCTAAAATATAATTCTTAAAACTAACAAAATATTAAAACACTCAAATACATTACTTTACAAACAACCTGTTTAAATAAACAAAAACCTCATTTCAGTTTATAAAACATTTTAGGGCGTGCCCTCCGCTAACGCTGCGGTCGGGCTTTACGCACTCGCTCTAGCTTCATTGCATTACGCTAGGAGCTCAAACAAATGCTCCAATCCCTCACGCGCTTCGCCTAACAATATCTTTAAAAACATTATATATTTATGTCACAATAAATAGATTACATTTAAAACAATTATGAACTACTGATAAACAATGAAAAAAGAAAATTTATATAAAACTCCCTTTGCCAAAGTATATCCTTACTATGTAAAAAAGATAGAAAATAAAGGCCGAAGCCTTGCAGAGCTCCATCAAATTATTGAATGGCTTACCGGGTATAACGAGGAGCAACTTCAAGAGCATTTAAGTAAACAAACTAATTTTGAGGATTTTTATAATCAGGCAAACATAAACCCTAAGGCAAATAAAATTAAAGGAGTTGTTTGTGGCATAAGGGTTGAAGAAATTGACGATCCCTTAATGCAAAAGTTACGTTATTTAGACAAGTTGATTGATGAGCTTGCTAAGGGCAAAACTATGGATAAAATACTGAGATCTTAACCTCACGGCGCAGCGCGTTAGGGATGGTAGCATTTGTTTGAGCACATAAAAAAAGCAGGTTTAAAACCTGCTTTTTTTATTGCGAGTGCGGACAGCCCGACGCGGTAGTGTTTGTAGTAAAACGGAGAACGCTACCGGGTAACGCCCTATTTAGGGTAATTTAAAATGTAATATTTGGGATACACGAACAAATTCTGCAGAGGGCTTTGCCGTAATAGTAATTTGTTGTTGCGTGACTGGATGGGTAATGGTTAGGGATTGGGCATGGAGCAACATGGTGTTCATGTTATGGGTTTCTAACCAAAGTTTGTTTTGTTTGTTGCAACCGTGGGGCCTATCGCCTAAAATGGGATGGAGTATATGCGCAAAATGTTTGCGGAGTTGGTGCATGCGTCCGGTTTCTGGTTTTGCCTCGACCAAACTATAACGTGAGGTTTGGTGTTTACCGTGGGGCAAAGGAACCTCTGAGGTTTGTAGGGTTTTAAAATGGGTTACAGCGGTTTGCTCTACCCCTGAGTCGTTAAAAAGATTATAGTTAATTGTCATTTGCTCTGGGGCAAAGCCGCGCAAAATGGCCCAATAGGTTTTTTGGGTGGTTTTATCTGTAAATTGTTGGGTTAGGTGTTGGTTGGTTTGCTTATCTAAAGCAAATAATAATACTCCGGATGTTTTACGATCTATCCTATGTACAGGAAATACTTTTTGATTGATTTGGTCTCGCAGTAATTGTATGGCAAACTCACTGGCATCCCTTGCAATTGGACTTTGGTGTACAAGTAAGCCGTGGGGTTTGTTTATGGCAACTAAATGATTGTCTTGGTATAAAATCTCTAACATAGGGACAAAAGTACGTATTTGTAGCGAAATAATTTTTTAAAGGTTTTAGATACGTAGTAAAATAAATTATCTTTGCGGATTGTAAAAGATAGCTATGAAGTTCGAATTATTACATACAGATGCTCAGTCGCAAGCGCGTGCTGGGAAAATTACTACAGATCATGGAGTTATTGAGACTCCAATATTTATGCCTGTTGGAACGGTTGCATCAGTTAAAGGGGTGCACCAACGCGAATTAAAAAATGATATTAATCCTGATATTATTTTAGGTAATACGTACCATTTATATTTACGTCCAAAAACAGAGATTTTAGAAAAAGCCGGTGGTTTACATAAATTTATGGGCTGGGATCGTAATATTTTAACGGATTCTGGAGGTTACCAAGTGTACTCTTTATCTGGAAGAAGAAAGATTAAGGAAGAAGGGGTTAAATTTAAATCTCACATTGACGGTTCTTACCACTTTTTCTCTCCAGAGAGTGTAATGGAAATTCAGCGTAGTATTGGTGCTGATATTATTATGGCTTTTGACGAGTGTACACCATACCCTTGTGATTACCATTATGCACGTAGATCGATGCACATGACCCACCGTTGGTTGGATCGTTGCGTGAGTCATTTAGAAAAAGTTCCTGTAAAATATGGTTATGAGCAAACCTTATTCCCTATTGTACAAGGTTCAACATTTAAGGATTTAAGAGCACAATCTGCAGAATATATAGCAAATGTAGGTGCTCAAGGTAATGCGATTGGTGGACTTTCTGTAGGGGAACCTGCTGAGGAAATGTATGCAATGACGGAAGTTGTTACGGCAATTTTACCAAAAGAAAAACCAAGATATTTAATGGGAGTTGGTACTCCAATTAATATTTTAGAAAATATTGCTTTAGGTATTGATATGTTTGACTGTGTGATGCCAACACGTAATGCACGTAACGGTATGTTATTTACAGCTCATGGATCTATCAATATTAAAAATAAGAAATGGGCTGACGATTTTTCGCCAATCGACGAGATGGGTCACACGTTTGTAGATTTAGAATACTCTAAAGCATACTTACGCCATTTATTTGTTGCAGATGAGTACTTAGCAAAACAAATTGCTACTATCCATAATTTAGGTTTTTACATGTGGTTGGTACGCGAGGCTAGACGTCAAATCTTAGCAGGAACCTTCCGCGAATGGAAAGATAAAATGGTTAAACAAATGGACCAAAAACTATAAACTTTTAAATTAAGTTATACCGATATTTATGCTAAGAATAATCGATAGATACATTTTAAAGCGTTATTTAGCTACTTTTTTTGTCATGCTACTTATGTTTATCCCTATTGGGATTGTAGTAGACGTTGCTGAGAAAGTAAATAAGATGATTGCTAAGCAAGTACCATTTGATAAAATTATGCTGTACTACTTAGACTTTACCATCTATTTTGCGAACATGTTGTTCCCGATATTCTTGTTTTTATCGGTTATTTGGTTTACCTCTAAACTAGCTAACAATACGGAAATTGTAGCTATTTTAAGTTCTGGTATATCCTTTACCCGTTTTTTACGTCCGTACTTAGTTGGTGCAAGTATTGTTTGTGTTTTTGCCATAATCATGGGATTTTATTTAGTTCCTAATGCCAGTAAAGGGTATAACGATTTTAGGTATACGTATCTAAAAAACAATTCTGAAACTAGGGAAAGTGAAGATGTTTACAGACAAATCAGTAAAGATGAGTTTATATACGCTAGTAACTTTATTTACAGTTCTAAAACGGGATATAATTTTTCGTACTCTAAGTTTAAAGACAATAAGTTAGACTATAAAATTACGGCGAGTCGTATAAAATTTAATGAGTCTGATACTACTTATACACTTTATAGTTACAACAAAAGAACGGTTGGTCCTATAAACGATGTAATAGAGCACGAATCTAAAAAAATTATGAAGTTTAATTTTGATATGGACGACTTAACTCCTGTAATTTATGCTGCAGAAACCATGTCTTTAAAAGAATTAAATGATTTTATAGAGAAAGAAAAAATTAGAGGATCCTCTAACATCAGTACTTACGAGGTTGTAAAATACAGAAAATACAGTATTCCAATTTCTGCCTTTATATTAACCATAATTGCAGTGTCTGTATCGTCTATAAAAAGACGTGGAGGTATGGGTATAAATTTAGCTATTGGTATTGCACTTGCTTTTAGTTATATCTTTTTTGACAAAATCTTTGGGACTTTAGCCGAAAAATCATCCATATCACCTTTAGTAGCTGTTTGGCTACCCAATATAGTTTTTGGAATATTAGCAATATTTTTATTACGCAATGCAAAACGTTAAATTAAAAAGTTATTTACAACTACATTTTATCGTTTTAATTTGGGGATTTACAGGTATCCTAGGAGATGTTATACAAACCTCTGCTACAGGTAAAACTTGGTATAGAATGACTATCGCTTTGATAGTCATTTATATTTATACCCAATTTAAAAAGATTAATTTAAGAGTTGATAAAAAAACAGCCGTAAAATTTTTATTAGCCGGAGGGATTATCTCAGCACATTGGGTAACCTTTTTCACAGCTATTGAGATTTCGAATGTTTCCACTACATTAGCCACTTTATCAACCGGAGCTTTTTTTGCATCCTTATTAGAGCCAATTTTTTATGGGAGAAGAATTATTTGGTATGAAGTAATTTTTGGACTTTTTGTTATTGTAGGTCTATATTTAATCTATGGCGTATCCGATGGATTATACTTAAACGGAATCCTACTAACATTAATTTCCTCATTTTTGTCGGCCTTATTTTCTATGATTAATGCAAAATTTGCGTCCGAGTATGAACCCTCAGTAGTATCCGTTTACGAAATTATTGGAGGTGTTGCTATTTTAAGTATTTATATGCTTTATATGGGAGATTTTAATCCAAGTTTTTATACACTAGGCACTTGGGATTGGATATTTTTAGCCATTTTAGGTGTAATATGTACCGCATATCCATTTGTTGGTTCAATAAAAATCATGAAACACATATCCCCTTACACGGTTATGTTATCTATAAACCTAGAACCCGTATATGGGATTATTTTAGCCGTTCTTTTATTCCCCGAAAAAGAAAAAATGGGAACACCTTTTTATATAGGCGGAATTATTATACTGATTACCATAGTTTTAAATGTTATAATTAAGAATTATAAACAAGGAAAACTAATTAGCAAATAATCTTGTTTATTTGAGGAAAACTTTATCTTTGTAAGCCAAACTAAGTTCAAATTCAACATAACATGGAATATTTAGATTTTGAATTACCTATAAAAGAGCTACATGAGCAATTAGCCAAATGCGAAATATTAGGTAAAGAGTCTGATGTTGATGTATCAGCAACTGCGGATCAAATTCAACAAAAACTAGAAGAAACAAAAAAAAATATATATCAAAACCTTACTGCTTGGCAACGCGTGCAACTTTCTAGACACCCTAGCCGTCCTTATACAATGGATTATGTAAAAGCATTATGTGGAGATACATTTTTAGAACTTTTTGGAGATCGTGGTGTAAAAGACGATAAAGCCATGATTGGAGGACTAGGAAAAATTGGAAATCAATCTTTCATGGTTATTGGTCAACAAAAAGGTTTCAATACAAAAACTCGTCAATTCCGTAACTTCGGGATGGCTAATCCAGAAGGATACCGTAAAGCTTTACGTTTAATGCGTATGGCAGAAAAATTTGGTATCCCAGTAGTTACTTTAGTAGATACTCCTGGGGCATATCCTGGGTTAGAAGCTGAAGAAAGAGGACAAGGAGAAGCTATTGCACGTAATATTTTTGAAATGTTCCGTATCCAAGTTCCTATCATTACAGTAATCATTGGTGAAGGTGCATCTGGTGGTGCATTAGGAATTGGTGTAGGAGACAAAGTATTTATGTTAGAAAATACTTGGTATTCAGTAATTTCACCAGAATCTTGTTCTTCTATTTTATGGAGAAGTTGGGAACATAAAGAAAGAGCGGCTGAGGCTTTAAAACTTACCTCTTTCGATATGAAAAACAACGGTCTAATTGACGAAATTATCCCAGAACCTCTAGGAGGAGCTCATTACGATAGAGAGCAAACTTTTGAAACAGTTAAAAATTATATTTTAAATACGTACGAGGAATTAAAACAAATTCCAATTGAAAAATTAAAAGCAGAACGTATTGACAAATATTGTAATATGGGTGTATATAACGAATAATTCATCCTTTAAAAAATAAAAAAATTCCGATATCATTTTTTTGAAATCGGAATTTTTTTTTCCTTTAAACATTACTATATTTCTAAATCAGAAATTAAGTAAAAATTTAAAATTTACACTCGCAAATATTTGTATTTTTGTACCATGGAGAATTTAAATAAAGTAACCCCCGTAAGATTAGATAAATCTACCTTAATAAGCCTTGAAAAAGGTAAACTTCCGCCACAAGTATTGGATATGGAAGAAGCCGTTTTGGGTGCTATGATGATAGATACTAAAGGGGTTGATGAAGTTATTGATATTTTAGTTCCAGACGCATTTTACAAAGAATCGCACCAAATTATATACCAAGCCATTGTTAGCCTTTTCCAAGACGGAGCGCCTATCGATATTCTTTCTGTATCGGAAAGATTACGCAAAATGGGTAAATTAGACCGTGTAGGTGGCGACATGTATTTAATTGAACTTACGCAACGCATCTCTTCTTCAGCCCATATTGAATACCATTCGCGTATTATATTACAAAAATATATTCAACGTAGTTTAATTCGAATTTCAAATGAAATTATCGAAGAAGCTTACGACGAAGGAACAGATGTATTTGATTTACTTGATAAAGCTGAAACACGCTTATATGACGTAGCACAAGGAAATACCAAACGTAGTGAGGAAACTGCTCAAAGCTTAGTAAACCAAGCCAAAGCCGTTATCGAATCTAAAGGTAAAGAAGGGGTTGACATTGGAGTAAAAACCGGATTTACAGATTTAGATAATTTAACCTCTGGATGGCAACCTTCCGATTTAATTATCGTTGCTGCACGTCCCGGTATGGGTAAAACCGCTTTTGTACTATCTATGGCACGTAACATTGCCATTCAGTACAGCAAAGCCGTTGCTTTTTTCTCACTAGAGATGTCCTCTGTACAGTTAATTACGCGTTTAATTTCTGCCGAGACAGGATTATCGTCAGAAAAATTACGTAAAGGAGACTTAGAAGAACACGAGTGGGAACAATTAACGGTAAAAGTTAAAGATTTAGAACAATCTAAGATCTTTATTGACGATACCCCTTCCCTATCTATATTTGACTTACGTGCAAAAGCACGTCGTTTAAAATCTAAACACGACATCAGTATCATTATCATTGACTATTTACAGTTAATGACTGCTGGAGGAAGTGGAAAAGGTGGCGGAAACCGTGAACAAGAAATTTCTACAATTTCTCGTAACCTTAAAGCACTTGCTAAGGAACTTAACATTCCAGTTATTGCTCTTTCACAGTTATCCCGTGCTGTTGAAACGCGTGGCCCCTCAAAAAGACCTTTGCTTTCCGATCTTCGTGAATCGGGAGCTATTGAGCAGGATGCCGATATTGTATCGTTTATTTATCGTCCAGAGTATTATAAAATTGATACTTGGGACGACGAGGAAGAAACACCAACACAAGGGCAAGCCGAATTTATTGTTGCAAAACACCGTAACGGGGGATTAGATAACATCCGATTAAAATTCATCGGATCTCAAGGTAAATTCGACAATTTAGAATCTCGAAGTTTAGATTTTAACGAATTACCATCAAGAATGAATGATGATTCCGTTACATTCTCTTCTGGTTTTAACTTACCATCCGCTAATGAAGCCTTTGGTAGCAGTATGAACTCTTTTGACGACGATAACGGAGTACCGTTTTAAAATAAATCAATCCCAATTTTTATAATTGGGATTTTTTATTTTATACCTATATTTGGTTTACTAACAACAAAACTATGCGTAAACTATTAAGCCTACTATTTCTTTTTATTAATTACGTAGCCTTTGCAAATTATATTTTAATCCCCATGGATCATGAGGGACAGCAAAATCATCTTAAAGCATACGGAATAACCTATTGGGCTCTAGCTCAAAATATAAAAGTACAATGGTTATTAAATTACGAAGGTGGAAGTTTTTTAATGGCAGATGCTCCACACGTACGAAAAGAATGTCAAATTAGAGGAGTTAGCTTTAAAATAATCTCAGAAAGTCAGCAACAAAATATTATATCAGAAATTGCCGCTCCATCACAAAACATGGAAGTTGTAGTACTCGAAAAAGCACCTAAAATTGCCGTATATACCCCATCAGGGAAAATGCCTTGGGATGATGCGGTAACTTTAGTTTTAACCTATGCAGAAATTCCTTTTACACCGGTTTACGACACAGAGGTTTTAAGAGACGATTTACTACTTTACGATTGGTTACATTTACACCACGAGGATTTTACTGGACAATACGGTAAATTTTTTGGCGCCTACAGAAACGCCCCTTGGTACATAGAACAAAAAAAACAAGCCGAAGAATTGGCTAAAAATTTAGGCTATCAAAAAGTTTCTGAATCAAAATTAGCTGTAGCAAAAAAAATTAGAGATTTTGTTGTTGGAGGTGGTTTTATGTTTGCCATGTGTTCTGCAACAGACAGTTTTGATATTGCCTTATCTGCAGAAGGTGTAGACATTTGCGAACCTATGTTTGATGGTGACGCATCAGCTCCAAACTATCAATCAAAAATTGATTACAACAAAACCTTTGCCTTCAAAAATTTTATTTTAGAAAGAAATCCAAACAAATATGAATTCTCGGATATCGACATGACCGAAATTCGTAGAATATTACCCGATAGTGATTATTTTACTTTAATGGAATATTCCGCAAAATGGGATCCAATTCCTACCATGCTATGTCAAAACCACACCCAATTGGTAAAAGGATTTATGGGACAAACTACAGCATTTAATTCGGAATTGGTAAAGTCCAACGTTTTAATCATGGGTAAAAACATGCAAAATGAGGAGGCGCGCTATATACATGGTACCAAAGGCAAAGGTATGTTTACCTTTTACGGCGGGCACGACCCTGAAGATTACCAACACCGCGTGGGAGATGCACCTACTCTATTAGATTTGCACCCCAATTCACCAGGATATCGATTAATTTTAAACAATATTTTATTTCCAGCAGCCAAGAAAAAACCACAAAAAACGTAATTGGTCTATAAAAACGGTAGTTCATAGAGTATTATACGAATAAAAATACTAAACAAAATAGTTTCTGGTTAATAACTAATAATCAAAAATTATGTTATGAAAAAGATTTTATTAGGTTTAGCATTTCTGTCTATTACAGCTCTACAAGCACAAGAAGTTAATAGTAAAGCTGTAGAACCTGTACAAAAAGGGAATTGGATGGTTGGAGCATCACTAGGTTCATTAGGATATGCTTTTGAGTCTGAACAATTCAATATTAATTTAGCACCACAAGCAGGATATTTTGTTCAAGATAATTTAGCATTAGGTTTAAAACTGGGATTAGGATGGGTAACTGTTAAAAATGCAGATAACTTTTTTACTTATGAGTTAAGCCCATTTGTAAGATATTATTTCCCTAATGCGGCGGCAGGTAATGGTCGCTTCTTTTTACAAGGGGATATTGGTGTTACAGGAACATCAGCCGCTAATACAGACGCAGCATTAAAAGTAGGAGCTAACGTAGGTTACGCACACTTTTTAAACAGAAATGTAGCTGTAGAAGTTACTGCAGGGTATAATTATTCTGAATCCAACTTTCCTGGCGCTGACTCTCAGTCTGGCTTAGGAGTAGCAGCAGGTTTTCAGATTTATTTACCAGGCAGATCGACTAAATAATAAAAAACAAAACCCGAGTTCATTACTCGGGTTTATTTTTTTTAAGAAACGGATATACTTTTAAATACAAATGTTCCACCTTATCGCGAGCCCAAGGCGTTTTACGTAAAAAAGTTAAAGACGATTTAATACTTGGGTCCTTTAGAAAACAATTCACCGGAATTTCCTTACCTAAACCTTCCCAGCCTTCAAAAAATTCCACTAACTCTTCCAATATAGTTTGGAGTTTCATTCCGTGTAATGGGTCGTTACTCATTTTTGATATTTTTTTGTAAAGATACAATTTTACTAACTATTAATTTAATTTGGGCGTTACCCTTTCGTAACCTCAAGGGTCGGGCTATACGCCCTCACTTTTTTATAAACGTTAGGTTTATAAAAAGAGCTCAAACAAGGCTGCTATCCCTAACGCGCTGCGCCTATGATTTGGCATTTAGGAGGATTGCGTGAGGGATTGTAGCGGCATCCTTTAAAAGTGGCGGCCTTTAAGGCAGCTGCTTTTAAAGATACAGCGTAAAGCCCGACGGTAAAACAAAACAAGGAGCAATAAAGCTCCTTGTTTTGTTTTACGGGCACGCCCAAATAAAAAAATCGGGAAACTATAAGCTCCCCGATTTTAAAATATATTAGTTTAATAATGCAATGATTTGATTATTTTCTTGCATTGTAGCATGATCTAAAGCTGTTTTGCCTCTTGAGTCTTTAATTGTTTTGTCGGCTCCAGCGGCAAGGAGAAGTTTTACAACCTCAGCTTGTCCAAATGTTGCAGCAAAGATTAAAGATGATGCTCCGTTGTAGTTTACTTGGTTAACATCGGCCTTATTTTCTATTAACAACTTTGCCATGTCCGTATATCCTTTAAATATAGCGCCCATTAACGCGTTGTTACCTGAGCGGTCTTGAGCGTTAGGGTTTGCACCGTTACTTAAAAGTACCTGCGCAGCTTCTAAATTGTTGTTGTAAATGGCTAAGATTAGTGGTGTAAAACCTTTGTCGTTAGCTTGGTTTACATCTTGTTTTTTAGAAATGTATGTGCGTAGTTCTGCAATGTTATTTGTTCTTGCGGCATTAAAAATGTCTTGTGCTTGAACGTTAAAAAATGAAAAGCTTACAAGTAAAGCTAAAACAAACTTTTTCATACTTTATGTTTTTAAAAAAGGAGTAAGAGTTTTACTCCTTTGATTTAAATTATTTTTTAATATATTCTTGGATGTCAGCAACTTTTAAATTAGTTGCTTTTAATAAACGTGTTCCAAAATCAACGTCCGCTTGGTAGAAGTGAGAAATCATTTTCTTAGTGATCGTTTTGTTTTTAACAGCGTTTAAAGCTCCAGATAAGTTTTTAACTAAGTTATCTTGATCTTTTTTAGAGAACGAACGGTATAATTCTCCAGCTTGAGCAAAGTTATTTTCTTTGTCGATAACGTGTTGCGTTGTAGTTGTACCAGCTGCAAATACAGATTTAGAGTATTTGAATTTAGTATCTTCTTTAACTGCAGGTTTGTTCTCAGATGGTTGGTAATTAACATCACCTGTTTGTGGACGTAATGACATATAACCGTCTTGGTTGTAAGTTGTTACGTTTGTTTTAGGTGCGTTAACAGGAATTTGTTGGAAATTACCAGTTAAACGGTGACGTTGTGTATCAAAATAAGAGAATAAACGTCCTTGTAATAATTTATCTTCAGAAGCCTCGATACCAGGAACTAATGTACCAGGAGAGAAAGCAGCTTGTTCTACTTGTTGGAAGTAGTTTTCTGGGTTTTTGTTTAATGTCATTGTACCCACTTTTACTTTCTTAGCTACAGTTTCTGGCCAAACTTTAGTAACGTCAACTGGGTTGAAGTTTAATTTGTCGAAATCTTCTTTTTTAAGCATTTGAACGTATAAGTCCCATTTAGGGAAGTTTCCAGCGTCGATAGCGTTACGTAAATCTAAAGTAGCGTGCTCGATAGCTGTAGATTGGATTTTGTCAGCCTCAGCTTGCGTTAAGTTACGCTCCCCTTGTTGAGAAACCCAAGTGTATTTTACGTAAGTAACCTCACCTTTAGCGTTAACCCATTTGTATGCGTGTACACCCGATCCATTCATTTCACGGTAGTTAGCTGGGATTCCATAGTCAGAGAATAACCAAGTTAACATGTGAGTAGATTCTGGAACGTTAGCGAAGAAATCGAAAACGCGGTTAGGATCTGAAGCCCCGTTAGTGATTGGAGATGGTTTGAATGCGTGAACCATATCAGGGAATTTGATAGCGTCACGGATAAAGAATACTGGTAAGTTGTTACCTACTAAATCGTAGTTACCTTGCTCAGTATAAAACTTAACTGCGAATCCGCGTGGGTCACGGTAAGTCTCAGGCGAACCTTGTTGGTGTGTTACTGTAGAAAAACGTACCATTAAAGGTGTTTTTTTCCCTGCTTGAGATAAGAAACCAGCAGCAGTTACGTCAGAGAAATCAGCAGCAGCAACGAACTCTCCAAAAGCACCAGCTCCACGAGCGTGTACTACACGTTCTGGAATACGCTCACGGTCAAAAGCAGCTAATTTTTCGATTAAATGAATATCCTCTAATAAAACTTGCCCGTTGTTTCCAACTGTTTTAGAGTTTTGGTTGTCACCTACAGGTGCACCTGTATTAGTAGTTAAAGTTTGAGCAAACGTAACTGTTGATGCTAAAACTAAACCTAATGCTAAACTTCTTTTAAACATAAATTTTAATTTTAATGTGTTGTAAATAAATTTCTACACTGCAAATGTATCCTAAAGTTCTATTATAACTATAATTGTGTTAATGATAGTATTTATACTATCATAAAATATATTTATAATTGGGTTAAATTTTATTATAAAAAACTATATATCAACTAATTAACATTTATATAGAAGAAATATCCTATTTTAAATAAATAAAAAAACACCTATTTAGTTCATAAATAGGTGTTTAGATTTTAATATTCGAAAGTTCCGTAAGGACTCTTTATTGTAAGTTTTTTTGTTTCAGAAGCTTCTACTCGTCCTACAATTTGTGCATCTACATTAAAAGAAGTTGCTATAGCAATAATATCATCCGCAATTTCTTTTGGTACATATACTTCCATGCGGTGTCCTGAGTTAAATACTTGGTACATTTCTTTCCAATCCGTTCCTGATTGTTCTTGTATTAATTTAAATAATGGAGGTACCGGAAATAAGTTATCTTTAATTACATGTACATTGTCAACAAAATGTAAAACTTTAGTTTGTGCACCACCTGAGCAATGAACCATTCCGTGAATTTGTTGTGGTGTATATTTATTTAAAATAGCTTTAATAATAGGTGCATATGTACGTGTAGGAGATAATACCAATTTACCAGCGTTGATAGGTGCATTTTCTACCTCATCGGTAAGTTTTACATTTCCTGAATAAATAAGTTCACTTGGTACAGCAGCATCATAGCTTTCTGGATATTTTTCAGCAAGATATTTAGCAAAAACGTCATGACGGGCAGAGGTTAGACCGTTAGATCCCATTCCGCCATTGTATTCAGACTCGTAAGTTGCTTGACCGTAAGAGGCAAAACCAACAATTACATCTCCTGCTTGTATGTTTGCATTATCGATAACATCTTTACGTTGCATACGTGCAGTAACCGTAGAGTCAACAATTATAGTTCGTACTAAATCACCAACATCTGCCGTTTCCCCACCTGTTGAATGTATGGTTACCCCGAATGATTTTAAATCCTGAATTAACTCCTCTGTTCCATTAATAATTGCAGAAATAACTTCGGCAGGTATTAAATTTTTGTTTCTTCCAATTGTAGAAGATAGCATAATGTTATCTGTAGCTCCTACGCATAATAAATCGTCGATATTCATTATTAGGGCATCTTGGGCAATTCCTTTCCAAACGGATAAATCTCCCGTTTCTTTCCAATACATATAGGCTAAGGATGATTTAGTACCTGCACCATCCGCATGCATAATTAAACAGTAATTGGGGTCGTTAGTTAGGTAATCAGGAACAATTTTACAAAATGCTTTTGGAAATAAACCCTTGTCAATATTTTTAATGGCATTATGCACATCTTCCTTAGCAGCAGAAACGCCACGAAGTGCATATCTTTTTGAAGTATCAGAATTCATAAAATAGATTGTGTTGTTGTTAGGCAAAGATACCTTTTTTAAGGAAAACTTAAAACCTTACATCACATAAAAATCATCTACAATTGGTTCTGTCTCAGGTAATATTTTTTTCGCCCATCATTTCGAGTAAATTTCTCTCAATATTTTTACATATTTGACTGAGAGAAACACCCGTTGGGATATTATCAAAGGGATTCATTAAGGTTTGCCCTAGTTGTTGAATGGTTAAAAATACATACCCTAATAAGGAGGCATATAATATGGACCAAATCCCTGCAGTATCACTTATTACAAGTGTAATTGTTATAATAAAAATCCAAGTAAAAATATAGGTATAATAACGATAAGTAGTAGGAAATACAGTCCCTTTTATACGCTCGGACTTTCCCATTAAATCCGTAAAGTTTACAAGCATTTTGTTTAATTCAAGAAATTTAAATCCATCTATTATTTTATTTTTATATAAAAAATTTAAATCTCGAGCTTGTAATTCTAAAAGCCTGTTGTGCTTGTTTGTGGTACCTTCTATAAACTCAATATATTCATTGGCACTTAAATAATTAAGATAATACTTTAAATCTTGCTCTCTAAGAGCGTCTTTTAAAAGATAAAGAAAGGCAATATGTCTTTTTATTAATCGATTTTTTAAATTTTCTATTTCATTTTTTTGAATTCCATCCTGTGGAATGTAATGTAAAACCATACGGGTAAAAGATCTAGAATCGTTTACCACCCCACCCCATATTATACGAGCCTCCCACCAGCGATCATACGCTTGGTTGTTATTAAAACCAATGAAAAAGGCCAGAGCGGTACCCAATACCGAGGGAACAATAGTTGGAAAATGTAGTTGATCTTGTAGAATAAAAAAGTTTATTAAATAAGTGACGCTAGATACTATGATAACTTTTAAAGTGGTAGTAAAAGTTCCCTCTAGAATATTCGATATTTTAATGTTTTTAGAAACTAACATGGACTTTTCTACATAGAACTCCCTACCGTTTAAAATATTATGAGCTTTTATTCTTCCTCTTCAATATTTTTAACGTAATGATAGACAATATTTTTTTCTTGATGATAGGTAGAATGTTGCGTTGGTTTGTTTTTAAAATTACCGTTTTTATCAAAATGCCTCATAAAGG
>CAVBJB010000017.1:0-7242 GCA_963595625.1 Lachnospiraceae bacterium
TCCATAACCTTTGTAAGATTTAACTAAATGTTTATGAATCTCAACTGCTTGGTCATAACTTTCGTATCTTTCATTATCACTTACATAAATTTCCTGCCAAGGAGGTAATATAAATATTTGATCATATTTATAATCTACACAAGCTTTGGTAAATTTTTCTGGATATTCATCTCCAATAAAATCCATATATGCTACAACATCTGGAATGCCTCGATCAATAAAAACATATTTACTATCTTCGTGTTTAGCAGAATTATATTGTTTAATTCTACCCTCTAATAGCATTTCGCTAAATAATAAAGGTTGTTCTAAAAAAAGTTGATCAATACCTTTTTTACGAGCTTCCAAAATTACTTCTCTTGAAATTTCAGGATAACAAGAAAAGCCTTTTTGCGTTAAATAATTTATGATTGTAGATTTGCCCGAACCTGGACCACCTATAATTACTACTATTTTATTGTTCACGGTTACTAAAATAAGGTTGCAAATTTACAATTTTTTGGTCAATAAATAATGTCAATAAAAGTATAATACTAAAAATTAAGCGTTAAATAATACCCTTAGTTATTCAATATATAAGTTAACTAGTGTATATTTGCGTGTTATATTGTATACATCATGAATCAAAAAGAACAAGAATTTTATAAAAGACTTAAAGAAGAATTAGATAACAATACTTCTTGGCCTTCTGTTTATTTGTTTAAATTTATAGTACCTGTTTCACAAGAAAAAGTGGACCAAATTAAAAACTCTTTTAAAGGTACAAACGCACAACTTGTAACTAAAAATTCGTCTACAGGTAAATTTACTGCTGTATCAGCAAAAGTTATGATGCCAACTTCACAAAGTGTTATCGATAAATATTTAGAACTTTCTACTATAGAAGGTATTGTTTCATTATAAATTAACTCTTTATGTTTAAAGACAGGGAAACCCCCACACAAATGCAATACAACTCTCGTCAAGATAAACTTTTAATCCCAGAGTACGGACGTATTATAGCCAATTACATTAAAAAAGCTATTGAGATTGAGGACCGTGAGGAGAGAAACCAAGCCGCACGTTACATCATTTCTGTAATGGGTAGTTTTAATACGCATTTACGTGACGTTCCTGAATTTAAAGATAAACTTTGGGATCAACTTTTTATAATGTCGGATTTTAAACTAGATGTAGATTCTCCACATCCTGCTAGAAAGCCCGAATTATTAAAATATAATCCTGAAAAATTAGCTTATCCTCAACGTAAACCTAAATATCGTTTTTACGGAAACAATATTTTAAACATGATTGATGTTGCCAAGGATTGGGAAGAAGGCGACATGAAAAATGCCTTAGTTATGTCCATTGCAAATCACATGAAAAAGTGTTATTTAAAATGGAATGAAGAATCGGTAGACGATTCTGTAATTGAGTCACACATGTACGAGTTGTCTAATGGAGCAATTGATTTAAGAAAAATTGAAGATTCATTATTAGCCACTAATAATTTAATTAGAGTTAATAAAAAGCAAAACGCCAAACTTAGTCAAAACTCTCTTTTACAACAAAACAACGATTTGCCTAATTATACCAGACCAAGAAATCAGTACAATCAAGGGCAAAATCAAACCCAAAACCAAGGTCAAAACCAAAATTCAAATCAGAATAGACGTTTCAACAACTATTCTAACAACAATACCCCAAATTCGTCTAACGACAACACGGGTAATGCCAAGCCATATTACAAAAATAACAACAATAAAAAACAAAAGTAATTCAGCTATATTCTATGGGAATATTTAAAATTGAAGGTGGTGTACCTTTAAAAGGGGATGTACAACCACAAGGAGCAAAAAACGAAGCTTTACAGGTTTTATGTACAGTATTATTAACACCAGAAAAGGTTACTATTAATAATATTCCGGACATCATTGATGTAAACAAGCTGATACATTTATTAGGGAATTTAGGTGTTAAAATTCAAAAAAACGGTCCTAATTCCTATACTTTTCAGGCTGATGAGGTTAATTTAAGTTACCTTGAAACTGAAGCATTTAAAAAAGAAGGTGGATCTTTAAGAGGATCTATCATGATTGTTGGCCCACTTTTAGCTCGTTTTGGTAAAGGGTATATACCTAAACCAGGAGGTGATAAAATTGGTCGTCGTCGTTTAGATACGCATTTTGAAGGGTTTATTAACCTTGGAGCCAAATTTAGATACCGCCGTGAGGATCATTTTTATGGGGTAGAAACTGAAGGTAAACTTAAAGGAGCGTACATGTTGTTAGACGAGGCTTCTGTAACAGGAACTGCTAACATTGTAATGGCCGCTGTTTTAGCAGAAGGTACAACAACTATATATAACGCTGCATGCGAACCTTACCTACAACAACTTTGTAAAATGTTAGTTTCTATGGGAGCTAAAATTACAGGTATAGGATCTAACCTTTTAACTATAGAGGGAGTTGATTATTTAGGAGGCTGCAACCACACTATTTTGCCAGACATGATCGAGATTGGATCTTGGATTGGTTTAGCAGCAATGACTCGTAGTGAAATTACGATAAAAAACGTGTCTTGGGACAATTTAGGAGTTATTCCTAACACATTCAGAAAATTAGGGATTACACTAGAGCGTAAAGGTGACGATATTTATATCCCTGCTCATACAGATGGGTACGAGGTTAAAACAGACATTGACGGATCTATCCTTACCATTGCAGACGCGCCATGGCCAGGATTTACACCAGACCTTTTATCTATTGTTTTAGTAGTAGCTACACAAGCAAAAGGCGATGTTTTAATTCACCAAAAAATGTTCGAAAGTCGTTTATTCTTTGTAGATAAATTAATCGACATGGGAGCTAAAATTATGCTTTGCGACCCGCACCGCGCCGTAGTAATGGGACACGGATTCCAATCGCAACTTAAAGCAACGGTAATGACATCTCCAGACATCCGTGCCGGAATATCATTATTAATTGCAGCTTTAACAGCTAAAGGAACAAGCACCATACAAAACATTGACCAAATCGACAGAGGTTACGAGCGCATAGACGAACGTTTACGTGCATTAGGAGCTAAAATTGTACGATTATAATTAATAAAATAATACCCTAAAGCTAAACTTTTTTAAGTTTAGCTTTTTACTTTTCATGGAAATTCAAACCTTAATTTTACTGTGTCTAGCCGCATTTTGTGCCGGCTTTGTGGACGCAATTGTGGGTGGCGGCGGATTAATTCAAACCCCAATTGCCATTTTACTATTACCCCAACAAGCCGTATCCACCGTTATAGGAACATTAAAAATCCCAGCCTTTTCCGGTACCTTTATGGCGGCCATACAATACATAAAACGTGTAAAAATCAAGATAAAACTTTTTATCATAATGGCTGTTGTAGCCTTTGCCTCAGCCTACACAGGTTCACAATTGCTTACATTAGTTAGTAACGATTTTATGAAACCCGTACTTTTTGTGGTTTTAATAGCTTTGGCCATATATACGTTTCTTAAAAAAGATTTTGGGCAGCAAAAAACAAAGCAAATACCTTACAAAAAACAAGTGATTTATGGTATTTTGATCGCAATAGTTGTAGGATTATACGACGGTTTTATTGGCCCTGGAACCGGAAGCTTTTTTATTTTAGGCTTTATAACCCTTTTAGGTTTTGACTTTATTACAGCCTCGGCACATGCAAAAATGGTGAACCTAGCTACAAATTTTGGATCTATATGTCTATTTATTTTAAAAGGAAAAATTATATGGAGCGTAGCCTTACCCATGGCAGCTAGTAATGCGCTTGGTGGTTTTGTAGGAGCTAAATTAGCAATGGCTAAAGGAAATGGTTTTGTAAGATATTTCTTTTTATTCGTTGTTGTTTTAACCTTAATTCGATTTGGGTACGAAATATTTTTTGTTTCTTAGGGCGTAACCCTCGCAAATAAACTTTGGTAAAAATATATAAAGCGGATAGCTCGGGTCGGGCTATCCGCTTTATCTTTTACAGGTGGCTTCGACTCCGCTCAGCCACCTGTAAAAGGATGCCGCTACTATCCCTTACGCATTTCCTTAACTCGAAGCCAGAACTTAATGCATAGCCCCGATAGAGGCGGTATCCTTTAAAAACCTTGGAGCAAACTCCAAGTTTTTTAAAGATTGAGCCGAAAGCGGGACTTAAACTCTGCACGATGGTACAAGGCTTAACGCTCCTTAAAAAAGAAAAAGAACGCCTAAGCGCTCTTTTATTAATATATTTTTTTGTTGTAAAGTTCTGGGTATTTAGCAGTGACGTCTTGGTAATACTCCTGAATTTCTTGCATAACCTCCTCTAAGCTTCGGTTTTTGGTTTGTACAATTTTACCAATTCCGGCCTGTTTTTTTTGATAATCACAATAGGCAAGTAAAATTGGAACCTGAGCTTTTTGGGCAATGTAGTAAAAACCGTTTTTCCATTTTTCTGCATAGCCGCGGGTACCCTCTGGGGTGTTAAGCAAATACATTTTTTGGTGTTGGTTTAATACACTTGCCGCAAAATCGACCATGTTGTTGCGTTGGGAACGGTCTATACCTATGCCGCCCATTTTTTTAATAAAATAGCCGTACCAAGGTTTTGTCCAGGCGTCTTTTATAAACATTTTAAACGGAATTTCCATTTGCCAAAAGGCCGCTACGGTGTAATAAAAATCCCAGTTAGAGGTATGTGGTGCACAAACCAGTACACATTTATTTATGTCTGTTAAATTAAGCTTATTGTTAAGTTGCCAGCCTCCCAGTTTGTATAGTAATTTTGCTAGTGCTTTTTTCATGTTTCAAATATATAAGTTAATAATTCATTTTTGCATAAAATATTGTATTTTGGGTAAAAATCAACAGTATGGATATTTCAGCAATTTTAACTAAACAAGAAGCTTTTTTTTATAACGGTAATACACAGAATATTAACGATAGAGTTAAAAAACTTAAACAGTTAATGGCTTGTATAGAAAAACATGAAGAAGAAGTTTTACAAGCTTTGAACTTAGATTTTAGAAAAAGTGCTTACGAGGGCTATATGACAGAATTGTCTATGGTGTATTTAGAGCTTAAAGATTTTATAAAAAACACTAGTAAATGGGCTAAACCTAAGCGTGTTTTACAGAGTATTATAAATTTTCCGGCAACGGAGTACTTACAAGCGCAGCCTTTTGGGAAAGTTTTAATAATTGCTCCTTGGAATTACCCTTTTATGTTGGCTATACAACCCCTTATAGCGGCTATTGCAGCAGGTAATGTTATTATTTTAAAGCCGTCTGAACTTACGCCAAATACAGCTAGCGTTATTAAAAAAATTATAGAAGAAGTTTTTGAACCCGATTGGGTTAAGGTTATTGAGGGAGATGTTGAGGTAACTACTAAAATATTAGAACAACGTTTTGCCAAGATTTTCTTTACCGGGAGTACAGCTGTAGGTAAAATTGTCCACCAAGCGGCTGCTAAACATTTAACTCCTGTTGTTTTGGAGCTAGGAGGGAAGTCCCCGTGTGTTATTACGGCTTCTGCTAATTTAGAAGTTGCTGTAAAGCGTATTGTTTTTGGAAAATTTGTGAACGGTGGGCAAACCTGTATTGCTCCGGATTTTATTTGGATTGATGAAAAAATAAAAGATAAATTTTTAAAATTACTCAAATCCCGAATTATTGAGTGTTACGGGGAGGATATAGAAAACAATCCTGATTTTCCGAGGATTATTAATGCCAAAAATTTTAATCGCTTAAAAAGCTATTTAACTAATGGTACGGTCTATTTTGGTGGACAAACTAATGCGGATACAAATTATATAGCTCCTACCGTTTTGGATGAGGTTCGTTTTAAGGATGAGGTGATGCAAGACGAAATTTTTGGTCCTATTTTACCTGTTTTAACTTTTAGTACTTTACAAGAGGTGGTTAAACATAATCATGAAACAGAGAAACCTTTAGCTTTTTATATTTTTAGTACGAATAAAAAAGAAATAGATTATTTACAAAAAAACATGCAATTTGGTGGAGGTTGTGTAAATGATGTTTTAAGTCATATTATTAATAAACGCGTTCCGTTTGGTGGCTTTGGAAACAGTGGGATGGGGAATTATCATGGAAAATTTGGTTTTTCTGCCTTTACGCATACCCGCGGTTTTGTGATAAGAAAAAATTGGCTTGATATTCCAATAAAATATGCTCCTTACTCAAATAAAATGCCAATTTTAAGGAAGTTTTTTGCGTTACTAAAAGTCTAACAAAATTAAAAAAGCTATTTTTGTAGAAACAAGAAATTTTATGGAATTATACTACACGTTTTCGGTGCTTATTGTTTTAGCATCATTATTCGCCTTTTTAAACTTACGTTTTTTAAAATTACCAGGAACTATTGGTATAATGATAATTGCTATGTTAGTTTCCGTAGCAGTAAAATTAGTGGGAGATGAATTTTTACCACATACAACACAGGAATTGTATGATTTAATTAAGGAATTTGACTTTTATGAAATCTTAATGGGGGCCATGCTTAATTTCTTACTTTTTGCAGGAGCTTTACACGTTAATATATCCGATTTAAGAGATCAAAAATGGGCCATATTTACTTATGCAACTGTATCTGTTGTTTTATCAGCCTTTATAGTATCTGGACTTTTATATTTTATTGCACCACTTTTGGGTATAGATATACCATATATATATTGTTTACTTTTTGGAACTTTAATATCTCCTACCGACCCTATTGTTGTACTAGGAATTTTAAAACAAGCAAAAGTTCCTAAATCAATAGAAACTAAAATTACGGGAGAATCTTTGTTTAACGATGGGGTTGCCGTTGTAATGTTTGCTGTAGTTTTAAAAATTGCAACAGATAGTACGTTCACAGCTACTTTTAGTTCCGTATCTAAATTATTTTTATTAGAAGCTGGGGGTGGTATTGCTCTTGGAGCTTTACTTGGATATACAGCTTCTAAAGCCATGCAAAAAGTTGATGATTATAAAGTTTCTGTTTTAATAACTTTATCAATTGTAATGGGAGGTTTTTTAATTGCTAAAGAACTTCATTTTTCGTCGCCATTAGCTATGGTAATTGCTGGTTTAATTATTGGTAATTATGGTAAAAAAGTGGCTATGAGTGCGGAAACTAGAGATTACTTGGGTAAATTTTGGGAATTAATAGATGAGATTTTAAATGCTATTTTATTCTTATTTATAGGTTTTGAACTTTTAATGTTACCAGATTTAGAAAAACAATTATTCTTAGG
>CAVBJB010000017.1:7340-15441 GCA_963595625.1 Lachnospiraceae bacterium
AAAAAACACTTATTCAAGAGGTTCTGTAATTACAATGGTGTGGGGAGGAATTCGTGGAGGAGTTTCAATTGCGTTAGTAATGTCTATGCCAACTAATGAATATAAAGATGTTTTACTAGAAATAACATATTTAGTTGTATTATTCTCTATTATCGTACAAGGTTTAACTGTAGGTAAAGTTGCTAATAAAGTTTTAGCTACAGAAAAACACGAAGAACCAGATAAGTTAGACACACAACATTAAAACATAGGGAGTAGGTAACTACTCCTTTTTTTTATTTATGAAGAAAGATGATTTTATAAATTTATTTAAGTTTTACTCTGCTAAAGAAACCGGGCTTTTTTATGATATTTTTACGGACCAAAAGGTTGATGTAAAAACCATAACTGCTTATTATCAGTTATATTTAGATGCTAAAGAAATAGGGTATAAATACAACGCTCATGTGCTTTATTTACCTTTCGAGAATGCTACTGTTGATTTAACTGAAACAGAATATTTTATAATAAGAAATAAAAAGGAAATTTTATTACAAGTGTACTTTGAAAGTAATTATGATATACAGCGTATTGAAGATAATTTAACCGCATTATATTTTTAAACAAAAACCCCAAGCCATAGGCTTGGGGTTTTGTTATTATAGTAATCCAGCGCGTTTTAATAAAGCATCAGGTTGTGGCTCTTGACCTCTAAATTTTTTATATAAATTCATTGGATGATCAGAACCTCCCTGAGATAAGATATGATCTTTAAACTTGTCTGCAATTTCTTTATTAAAAATTCCATTTTGTTTAAAATAATCAAAAGCGTCTGCATCTAAAACTTCAGCCCATTTGTACGAATAATATCCAGAAGAATATCCTCCATTAAAAATGTGCGAAAACGCGGGAGACATTGCATTTTCTTTTACATCAGGAAAAAGTTTTGTACTTTCAAACTGTTCGTTCTCAAAAGCTTTTACATCTTTAATTGTACTCGGATTTTTACCATGCCATCCCATATCTAATATTCCAAAACTTAATTGTCTTAAAGTAGCCATACCTTCTAGGAATGATGCACTTTCTCTAATTTTTTCAATTAAATCCATAGGGATAGTTTCTCCGGTTTGGTAGTGTTTGGCAAAGATCTCTAAAGCCTCTTTTTCATAACACCAATTCTCCATTACCTGACTTGGTAATTCCACAAAGTCCCAATAAACCGATGTTCCAGATAGAGTAGGGTAAGTAGTATTAGCTAACATACCATGTAAGGCATGTCCAAACTCATGAAACAAAGTGGTAACTTCATTAAAAGTTAGTAAAGAGGGTTTAGTAGGTGTTGGTTTTGTAAAATTACATACTATAGACACATGTGGTCTATGATTTACTCCGTCTTTAATATATTGAGGAGTAAAAGATGTCATCCAAGCCCCGTTTCTTTTTCCTTTTCTCGGGAAAAAGTCTGAGTAAAACACAGCAACTAAATTATTCTCTGAATCTAAAACTTCAAAGGTTTGTACATCTTCATGGTATTTGTCAATAGAATGAACTTCTTTAAAACTTAATCCAAATAGTTTATGAGCAATTTCAAAAGCCCCTTGTTGTACGTTTTCTAATTTAAAATAAGGTTTTAGTACTTCATCATCTAAATTAAATTTTTCTTGTTTTAATTTTTCAGAATAGTACGAGCCATCCCATTTTTCTAGTTGCTCTAATCCGTCTAGTTTTTTCGCATAATCAGTTAATTCTGCAAATTCATTTAAAGCAGCCGGTTTAGCCTTTTCTAATAAATTATTTAAAAAGTCTAATACTTTTGTAGGACTTTGTGCCATTCGCTCTTCCAAAACAAAATCGGCATGAGTTGCATATCCTAGTAAATTAGCACGTTCATGACGTAGATTAACTAGTTTTAGGATATGATCTTCGTTATTATATTCGTTTACTTGAAAAGCCTTTTTACCAGCAGCAATAGTAATTTCTTTTCTTAAATTTCTATTTTCTGCATAAGTAACAAAGGGGATGTAGCTCGGATAATCTAAAGTAAAAATCCATCCTTCTTTATTAGCTGAATTTGCAATTTCTTTTGCAGCTTCAATAACACCTTCGGGTAACCCTTTTAAGTCCTCAGGATTTGTTATATGTAATTGGTAGGCATTAGTTTCTGCTAAAACATTTTCTCCAAATTTTAGAGCCGTTACTGCTAATTCAGCATCTATACTTCTCAATTTTTCTTTTTCAGTTTCGTTTAATAAAGCACCATTTCTAACAAAACCTTTATATGTTTTTTCTAAAAGAGTAATCTGTTCGGTATTTAGATTTAGAATTTCTTTATTATCATAGACTTTTTTAACTCTTATAAATAATTCTGGATTTAATGTTATATCGTTCCCTAGTTTGCTAAGTTTGGGAGCAACTATTTGTGCAATTCGTTGCATTTCGTCATTTGTCTCGGCCGAGTGCAGGTTAAAAAATATATTCGAAATTCGATCCAAATCCAAACCAGAATAAGCCATTGCTTCTATGGTATTAGCAAATGTTGGTTCTTCAGAATTTGTTATAATATTTTCTATTTCTTTTTCAGCTAAGGCTATTCCATAACTAAATGCTTCTTCGTAATCTTCATTTCGGATTTTAGAAAACGGAGCTGTATTATAAAGAGTATTAAATGGAGATTTAAGTATATTCATTTTAGTTTTCTATTTAAATAATTTTTAAAGATACTGATTTTATAAAAACGCTCAATATAAGTATACTGATATAGTTTAAAATATATCTTGTTAAATATTGTTAATTATGTTAAAATATAGCCTTTAGATTTCTATTAACACAATAACACTTGTTGTTTGTCGATTATATGTGTAATTTTGTCGAAGAATTATTCCCTAAATAATTTAAATATCCCTTTTATCCCCCAACCCAAAATAATCATTGAGTTATTTTAAAGTACATTAAAAGCTCTATACTCTAGAGCTTTTTTTATTTAGATAAATTTTTTAGTTTATATACTTACTTTTTTCAATCGTTATCCTAAAAATTTTAGATAACAAAAATCCCACTAAGCAATTAGTGGGATTTTTTTATGTGTGTATATTTAAGTATTTAGATCTTCCGCCGCCTTTAAAACAGCTTCTTTCAATCCTAATTTGTATTGAATCATTTTATCTAATAATTCAGCGTTTTGACTCGCTAAAATTTGTACCGCTAATAAACCTGCATTTTTAGCACCGTTTAATGCCACCGTTGCTACCGGAACACCACCTGGCATTTGTAAGATAGATAAAACAGAATCCCAACCATCGATCGAATTAGATGATTTTACAGGAACTCCAATTACAGGAAGTGGACTCATACTTGCTACCATTCCAGGTAAATGTGCTGCGCCACCTGCACCAGCAATAATAACGTTGATTCCGTTGTTGTGTGCGTTGGTAGAAAAATCAACCAATTTTTCTGGAGTTCTGTGTGCAGATACAATATCTACATGTGTTTCTACTCCAAATTCGTTTAATACATCTATAGCTTGTTGCATTACCGGCATATCCGAAATGCTTCCCATTACTACGGCTACTTTCATTTTTATTAAGTTTTTAGCTTTTAGCAGTTAGCTTTTAGCTTTTAGATTATTATAAAAAATACTGATATTTTGATAATTGTAGAATTCTTAATTCTGTTTTTATTAACTAAATTCTTATTTAGCAATCACGCGAATAGTTTCTTTTACTTCTTGAGCAACTTTACGCGCTTCGGCCATGTTTTCGTTTACAATGGTTACGTGTCCCATTTTACGGAACGGACGTGTTTCACGTTTTCCATAAATATGTGGAGTTACACCATCAATGGCCATAATTTTCTCAATGTTTTCATAAACCACTGGGCCAGAAAAACCTTCTTCACCTACTAAGTTTACCATAATTCCGGCAACTTTGCTGTCTGTGTTTCCTAATGGTAAATCTAAAATCGCACGAATGTGTTGTTCAAACTGAGACGTGTAACTTGCTTCGATAGAATAATGTCCTGAATTGTGTGGGCGAGGAGCAACTTCGTTTACTAAAATTTGATCGTCTTGCGTTTGAAACATTTCTACAGCTAATAATCCTACATGATTGTAAGCTTCTGAAACTTGTAATGCAATTTCACGCGCATTTTTAGCTACGTTTTCATCAATACGAGCCGGACAAATTACATATTCTACTTGGTTAGCTTCTGGATGAAATTCCATTTCTACCACAGGATACGTTTTAATTTCTCCCGAAGCAGAACGAGCAACGATCACTGCTAATTCATTTTTGAATGGAATCATCGTTTCAGCAATACATTCTGTTTCTGGTAAAGCACTCAAATCTTCGATTTTACGAACTACTTTTACACCGTTTCCATCGTATCCACCTTCGGTTGCTTTCCACACAAAAGGTAAAGTGATGTTGTTGTTTTCAACTTCAGCTTTTAAAGCTTCTAATGTTGCAAAACGTTGGTAAGGCGCTGTTGGGATATGGTGAGTGGTGTAAAAATCTTTTTGATTTCCTTTGTTAGAGATCAAACGTAATGTTTTTGGCGAAGGATATACTTTTTTACCTTGAGCTTCTAAAGCTTCTAAAGCTTCTAAGTTTACGTTTTCAATTTCGATCGTTAATACATCTACTTGATTACCTAAATCGATAACGGTTTGATAATCGTTTAATGATCCTTGAAAGAATTTTGTAGCTCCAAATTGGCAAGGTGCCTCAGAACTTGGATCAACTACATAGGTTTGAATATCGAATTTTCTAGTTTCAGTCAACATCATTTTTCCTAATTGACCTCCACCTAAAATACCTAATTTTAAATCAGATGAAAAATAACTCATTGTTGTTGTGTTGTTGTTGTTTCCACAAAGATAAATTATTAATTAGAACTTTAAAATCTTCGATAAAATTTAGTTTTAATTATCAAACTGCTTTTTTTGGGGAGTATTAACATATAAAATTCTTAATTTTTAGAATATAACCCCTTATTTTACGTTGTAAGTATTTTCTTTTTTAGTTTTTAAAATACGGTTTCAAAAAAAAATAAGTTGTAATTTTTAATATTACCGAATAAATCATCTAATAAATTTAAAAATGTATAATTCTTTTTTGTATTTTGACTTTACGTCAATTTCTATTATTATCTTTGCATTTTAATCAATATATTGGCAAATGGAAATCACACTGCACGACAAGAGTTTTGTGCCTTTTATAGATAGATATCAGTTGGATGAAGCCGTTACTAAAATGGTTAACCAAATTCAACATGATTATGCGGATAAGACGCCTTTATTTATTGGTATATTAAATGGTTCCATCATGATTACTTCTGATCTTTTAAAAAAATATCAAGGAAATTGCGAAGTTACCTTTATGAAATTATCCTCTTATCAAGGAACAAAAACTACCGAAACGGTAAAAAAACTAATTGGAGTTCAAACGGAACTTTATAATCGAGATATTATTATTGTAGAAGATATTGTGGATACAGGTCACACAATTTCTGAAATCGATAATTTATTAAAAACTTATCAGCCTAAATCTGTAAAATACGCAACTTTATTTCTTAAGCCAGACGCTTACCATTTCAATATTGAAATAAATTATGTAGGTATGGAAATTGAAAATAAATTTATAGTGGGGTATGGTTTAGATTATGATGAGTTAGGGAGAAACCTTCCTGATGTGTATCAATTAAAATAACTATATACTTTAAAATAACAAGACAATAAAATGATTAATATTGTATTATTTGGAAAACCAGGTGCTGGTAAAGGTACTCAAGCTGAATTTTTAAGAGAAAAATATAACCTTGTACACATATCTACTGGTGATATCTTTCGCTACAACATTAAAAATGAAACTGAGTTAGGTAAACAAGCACAAGTTTTTATGAACAATGGTGAATTAGTTCCAGATAGTTTGACAATCAAAATGCTTGAAAGTGAAGTTGATAAAAACTTACAAGCCAAAGGATTCCTTTTTGACGGTTTCCCGAGAACACAAGCTCAAGCTATTGCTCTTGACGAATTCTTAGCTACTAAAGGATGGAACGTTACAGCTACAGTTGCTTTAGAAGCTAATGACGATATTTTAGTACAAAGAATCTTAGAACGAGGGAAAACTTCAGGTAGAGCAGACGATCAAGATGAAGCTAAAATCAGAAACCGTTACGACGAGTACAACGAAAAAACAGCTCCACTAATCGACTTCTACAAAGCGCAAAATAAATTTTACGCTGTGGACGGTATCGGTGAAATTGCTGAAGTTACACAACGTTTAAGCGCAGTTATAGAAAACCTTTAAGTCAATACCACATATAAATCAAGAATTTTTTTAACTCTCAAATAGTTAAAAAAATTCTTTTTTTTTTTGCCCAAATCTCATTTTTACTTCCTTAACGCTTAAAAATATTGAACGCTCCATATTTTTGTTGTAACTTTGCAGGCTAAAATAACATTTGCGTTACGGCTGTGGTGGAAGCAGCCTATATAAAAATAATACTATGACAGAAGGAAATTTCGTAGACTACGTAAAAATTTACGTTTCTTCGGGTAAAGGTGGTAAAGGATCATCTCACTTGCACCGCGAAAAATTTATCGAAAAAGGTGGACCAGACGGTGGTGATGGTGGTCGTGGTGGACACGTAATTATTCGTGGAAACAAAAACCTTTGGACTCTTTTTCATCTTAAATTCACTAAACACGTTAAAGCCGGACACGGAGGAGACGGTGGTTCTGCTCGTTCAACTGGAGCAGACGGAGAAGATAAATACCTTGAAGTTCCATTAGGAACTGTAATCAAAGATAAAGAAACAGAAGAAGTTCTTTTTGAAATTACCGAAGACGGAGAAGAAAAAATCTTAGCCAAAGGTGGTAAAGGAGGATTAGGTAACTGGCACTTCCGTTCAGCAACTAACCAAACTCCTCGTTACGCACAACCAGGACTTTACGGGCAAGAAATCGACGTGATTTTAGAACTTAAAGTACTTGCAGATGTTGGATTAGTAGGTTTCCCTAACGCAGGTAAATCAACTTTACTATCTGTGCTTACATCAGCAAAACCAAAAATTGCAGACTATCCTTTCACAACCCTAAAACCAAACTTAGGAATTGTTGCATACCGTGATTTTCAATCATTCGTAATGGCAGATATTCCTGGTATTATCGAAGGTGCTGCAGAAGGGCGTGGATTAGGACATTACTTCCTACGCCACATAGAGCGTAACTCAACACTACTTTTCCTTGTCCCAGCCGATGCTGACGATATTGTAAAAGAATACGAAATATTATTAGACGAACTTAGACGTTACAACCCAGAAATGCTAGACAAAGACCGTTTAGTTGTAATTTCTAAATCAGATATGTTAGACGACGAGCTAAAAGCAGAAATGAAAGTAGAACTAGACGCAAAACTAAACGGCGTTGATTACATGTTCATTTCCTCAGTAGCTCAACAAGGTTTAGTCGAGTTAAAAGACAAACTTTGGAAAATGCTTAACAATTAAAACATCAAAACCTCATGCTAATAAAAAGCTGAGGTTTTTTTTATTTTTGGGCGTTACTCAAATTTTATTCCATTATCATTCCATAAAATTTGCGTCGGGCTGTCCGCCGTCGCTCTAGCTCCATTTCATTACGCTAGGAGCTCCACAAGGCTACCATCCCTAACGCAAAAAAAATCTCTGGTCTTAAAACCAGAGATTTTTTTTATGCATTCGGTATACGTAAAACCTGCCCAGGATAAATTTTATCCGGATGCTCTAACATAGGTTTATTCGCTTCAAAAATTTCATTATAACGCATCATATCGCCATAATACGTTTTTGCAATTTTACTTAAACTATCCCCACTTACAACCGTATGGTATTTAGCCTCTGGTGCTGGTGATGTTACCGTCATTAAATTATCAACTTGATCCACTCCATCCACATTTCCAATAGCTAAAATAATTTTTTCAGCATCAACTTGATCTGCAACATCGCCTTCAACCTTTACATCATCATCACTAACACTAATTTTTAAACTGTTATACGCAAGTCCTAATGATTTTACGTGATCTAATAAAGCCTGTGCACGTAATTGCTTTTTCTCCTCTGGTGCTGCTGTTTCTTCTTCTTT
>CAVBJB010000018.1:0-15278 GCA_963595625.1 Lachnospiraceae bacterium
TTGGAGGGCTCCAAAATCCATTATGGCTTGGTTAAACAATGCGGCATCATTTTTATCATTCTCTAAAAGTAGCGAATTAGCTAATTCTTGAAATAAAGTTCGAGTTTTCATCTTCGAAATATCATCTTCTATTCCAAAAATACGAGCCAAAACTCTAAAAACGTTACCATCAACCACTGCAATTTTTTCATTATAAGCAAAAGATGCGATAGCAGCAGCGGTATATTGACCCACACCTTTTAATTTTAACAAATCTTTATAATTATCTGGAAATTTGTTATTTAAGTCATAAAATATATACTTTGCAGTATCGTGTAAATTACGAGCTCTAGAGTAATAACCAAGTCCTTGCCAAGTTTTTAGCACTTGTTCTTGGCTGGCATTAGCTAAATCACTAACTTTGGGAAATTGCTTAGTAAAAGCATCGAAATAAGGTAATCCTTGCGCTACACGTGTTTGTTGCAGAATAATTTCTGACAACCAAATATGGTATGGATTTGTTGTTTTTCGCCATGGTAAATCGCGCTTATTAGCTAAATACCACGTAATTAATATATTGTAAAAGTCCATGATTTTAAAGTAGTTTGCAAAAGTATAACTTTATGTAATTAAATTTTAATCGATTAAGGTTGATTTTATGTTTTTTTAATTGTTATATTTGCACACTCAAAAAAACTCATCAATATAAATACGGAAGAATAATGACAAAAGCAGACATCGTAGCGAAAATCTCAGAAAAGCTAGGACTTGAAAAAGGTGACGTTCAGGCTACAGTGGAATCTTTTATGGAAGAAGTAAAAAGCTCACTAGAATCTGGAGACAACGTATATTTAAGAGGTTTTGGAAGCTTTATTATCAAAACTAGAGCAGAAAAGACGGGAAGAAATATTTCTAAAAATACAACTATTAAGATACCTGCTCACAACATACCGGCTTTTAAACCAGCTAAAGTATTTGTTGATGGAGTAAAATCTAATACAGAAGTAAAAGTTAACTAATTTATTAACACTTAAACACTACACATTATGCCAAGTGGTAAAAAAAGAAAAAGACATAAGGTAGCAACTCACAAACGTAAAAAGAGAGCGAGAGCTAACCGTCACAAGAAGAAAAAGTAGTTTAAAACTACTTTTTTCTTTTTATAAGAATAAGTTCTTTGAAATTGCAAGTTTAGAGACTTGCATCGGGCCAAAAACCTGTAAATTATTGTTTAATCCATCTGTACTGCATACGTTTTTAGTAAGTAATTACGTTAAAACATATTCGTATGGATAAATAAGTATACTGTGAACAAAGAGTTAATTGTACGTTCTAGTTCAGATGCAGTTGATTTTGCCTTATTAAAAGATGGAAAACTAATTGAACTTCACCACGAAGCCAAAGAGGACGAAAGCAAAGATCAAGGATTTAACGTTGGCGATATTTTTATTGCAAAAATTCGTAAACCCGTTCCTGGACTTAATGCTGCTTTTGTACATATTGGTTTTGATAAAGATGCATTTTTGCATTACCACGACTTAGGGCCAAACCTTTCGTCGATGATGAAGTTTATTAAACTTGTAAGCACAGGTAAATTAAAAGACTACTCTTTAAAAACATTTCCTTTTGATGAAGAAATAGACAAAGATGGAACTATAACAGAAGTGTTAAGTGCCAACCAATCTATTTTAGTTCAAATAGTTAAAGAACCAATTTCTACTAAAGGACCGCGTATTTCTTCGGAATTATCGTTAGCCGGTCGTTACGTAGTATTAGTTCCTTTTTCTGACCGTGTATCTGTTTCTCAAAAAATAGAATCAAAGGAAGAAAAAGAAAGACTAAAAAAATTAGTTCAATCTATTAAACCTAAAGGTTTTGGAGTTATTGTGAGAACAGTAGCTGAAGACAAAAAAGTAGCCGAACTAGAAAAGGATTTGCAAAACTTGCTAGACAAATGGATAGCAATGTGCAAGCGAATACCTACTGCACATCACCCATCAAAAGTGTTGGGAGAATTGAACAAAGCTTCATCCATTTTACGTGATATCTTCAATGATTCATTCACTGGGATACATATTGATGATGAGGATTTATATTATCAAACTAAGGACTATTTGCAAGAAATAGCACCTTCTAAAGTCTCGATCGTCAAGCATTATCAGTCAAAAGAATTGCCGCTTTTTGAAAAATACAGCATAGAGCGACAAATTAAAACCTCTTTTGGTAAGACGGTATCTATGAGTAAAGGAGCTTACTTAATCATAGAACACACCGAAGCGTTACACGTAATTGATGTAAACAGCGGAAACCGATCTAATAAAGCTACCAATCAAGAAGACACAGCGTTAGAAGTAAATTTAATTGCCGCTGCAGAAATTGCAAGACAATTACGTTTACGTGATATGGGCGGAATTATTGTTGTTGATTTTATTGACATGCAAAACCCAGAAAACAGAAAAACGCTTTATGACTTTTTGAGAGAGGAAATGAGTGACGACAAGGCGAAACACAAAATCTTGCCTCCTAGCAAATTTGGCTTAATCCAAATTACTAGACAAAGAGTTAGACCCGAAGTACACATAGAAACCAAAGAAGAAAACCCGAATGAAAATGGGGAAATTGAAGCTCCAATTTTGGTAATCGATAAAATCGCGGCTGACCTAGAAAGAATTATTAAAGATAACAAATCGGTTGTTTTAAATACACACCCCTTTGTATCTGCTTACCTTACGCAAGGATTTCCATCCATTCGTATGAAGTGGTTTTTAGAACATAAAAAATGGATAAAAATCATTCCACGCGATGCTTACACCTACCTTGAATATCATTTTTATGATAAAGAAGGTAAGCAATTAAAATAAAAAAAACCGCTACGCAAAACGTAGCGGTTTTTTTATACCAAAAATTATAAATAAAACGTTAGTAATATAAACTAATTTATATGAAAAAGATCGTTTTATTATCATTTGCAATGAGTTGTTTAACTCTGATTTCTTGTAAAAAAGAAAAAGAAGAAGTTGTACTAACACAAGATTATAGTGAAACTCTAGACGAAATGATTGATTCTACAGCAACGGATGCGTCGCGTATTGAGTCAAATTCAAATAAAAATTACACCGTAAGCTTAAATGAATTTAAAGTTGATGAGGCTTTAAAAAAAGTTTCTGAAAATTTATATAACGATGTAAGAACTGAAGAAGTTGGATTTATATTGAGTTCAACTACAGATGAAGTTACAGTTACGCCAATAGACTTTTCTTTAGAAAAAAATAAGATAGACGAAAGTTGGATACAAAATACCTCGTGTAGTGGAAAGGACTGTTTAACGGAACAATTAAAGCTAACTATTGAAGATTTATCTAAAAAGGGTAAAGAATTAAAAATTAAGGTTTTAAAAAACGGATCCTCAACTACTGTTTTTACAAAAAAATAAAAAAAGGGAGTAAAACGTAAGTTTTACTCCCTTTTTTTATGCGTTAGTGATTGGAGCGGCATCCTTTTAAAAGGTTGTTGAAGCTTGCTAAACAACCTTTTAAAAGATACAGCGTAAAGCACGACGCGCCCACTAAAAGGCGCGGAACGCCCAAAATATTTTAATTAATTTGTATGGTTACACCGGTTTCATTACCTACCTCATCTACACACAAAAGTTTATAAATTCCGGGTTGAGCCGTTATGTACATTTCATGAAAAGTTTTTGTAGTACCTAAATAGGTTGCATTTAAATACCATGATACGGAAGCTTTTGCGTTATTATGCGCCAATTTTGCGATGATAGGTTGGAGGTTTTGGTATTGATCTTTGGTACGGGTAAGGATCATTTGGGATTTTGGATAGATAAATTCCATAACTTTTCCGGTTTCTGTTACACAATCTGGACGCATGGGTGGCAAAATTTTATAGTCCGAATGTGCCGATTTATAATAGTGTTGCATTACGGGCGGCAACACCAAATAGGTTTGTTTTTTTATATTTTCGAGAGATTCGCAACTGGCATTAACCCTAAATTGTTCTGCAAAATCAGTAAAATAGGTTTGATGGTAAGGGCAAAGTGGGGAATTAATCCCTGCTTTGGGGATGTTCATTTTTTGGGTTGGACAATTGGAATTAGCCAAATGCCCAGATATTTTGCATACATTGGTTTGCTGCAAGTCTGATTTTGGCTCTTTAAAGAATTGATTGTTAGGTAAACCTCTAAAAACATCGAACAATATTGGACCGGCGTATTGAACTCCTGTTAAATTAGGACGACCCTCTCCGGTTGCATTACCTACCCAAACACCAACTACATAATTTTGATCGATTCCGACAGCCCAAGCATCTCGATTGCCGAAACTTGTACCTGTTTTCCAGGCAATTTGTATGGACGAATCGTAATATCTCCAGGCTTCATCCCCTTCTGGACGGTTTACCTCCTTCATGGCATTGAACATATGGTAGATGGAACCGGCTGAAAAAAGTGGTGGATTTTTCGATTTTTCTTTACTTTTTAAATCGTTTTTTAGATACGAGATTTTATCACTATCCTTTATTTCGTAAATGTTTTTTGAGTTATACGTGTTTAATGTTGCGCCCAAAGTTGCGTAAGCATTACACAAATCGTACAGATTAGCCTCAGCACCTCCTAAAATTAAGGATAATCCGTAATGTGCGGGTTGCTGAGTTAGAGTAGTTAATTGTAGCTTTTTTAAATTCTCGTAAAACTTTGGCACTGTGTATTCTTTTAGCATTAGTACCGACGGAATATTAAGTGATCGAGAAAGTGCACGATCTGCACTTACAGCACCATCGTAAGTATTATCAAAATTTTGAGGCGTATATTCAGATATTTGCGTTGGAATATCGGGTATTAAAGTTTTTGGAAGAATATCGCCATCGTTTAGCATGGACGCATATAAAAATGGCTTTAAAATACTCCCTGTACTGCGTGGAGCAGGAATTATATCAACATCTTTATTGTATTGTTTTGTAGTAGGACTGTTACCAACATAAGCTATAATTTCCTTGGTATTTACATTTGCTACCAAGACCGCTATATTAAATATTTGATTTTGTTTGTAATGTTGATAATATAGAGAAACCAAATCGTTAATGCGCTGTTGCTGATGTAGATCTATTGTTGTTTGTATCTTTTTGGCGGGAGCTTTTTTATTAATTTGTATTACTAAATGAGGGGCTAGCGTTGGCAAATCAAAAGGTTTTTGAGGTAGATCTTCTAATAAAGCTAACTGGTACGTTTCTATATCGATCACATTATTTTGATGCAGCTTATGTAATAATGCGTTTCTTTTATTACGTAATAATTCTTGATTTTTACCCGGAAAAATTAAACTTGGAGCATTTGGAAGAACAGCTAAAGTTACTGCTTCTGCCCAAGAAAGTTGATGTGCAGGTAACCCAAAATAGCGGTAAGCGGCCATTTCTAACCCCACTACGTTTCCGCCAAATGGTGCATGAGATGCATATAACTTTAAAATCTCAGATTTGGAAAATTTAAATTCGAGACGAGTAGCTAAAACCATCTCGATGATCTTTTCATAAAAAGTTCTTTTTTTATTATTTCTGTGTAATCGAATAACTTGTTGAGTTAATGTACTGCCTCCTCGGGTTACTTTATTATTTTTTAGATTTTTAAGCGCTGCTTTAGAAATAGAAATGGGATTAACTCCTGGATGATATTTAAAATATTCATCCTCAAAATAAATTATACTTTGCTGAAATTTATACGGAACAGAATCTGAAGCTGGGAAACGCCATTGCCCGTCATCTGCTATTTTTGCTCCTAAAAGTTCTCCACTTTCTGCCTCAACAACTGTTGCGTAAGGAACTAAAAATAAAGTTTTAGGCAAGGCAAAATAATAAACAACCATAACTACAAGAGCTATGGCTGTTTTATAAGGTCTATTTTTAAAGAAATTTAAAATTTTCTTCATGTTTATTTATCGGCACTAATTTTAATCCATTTACCAGCAGTTCTGGATTTATATTGATTGTTATACATGTCCTCTGCATACGCACCTGGTAAATAATAGGTTCCTAAATACGAGGCATTAACAACAGTAGTAAACGTTTTAGTTTCGCCCGCATTTAAATTAAAATAATAGTTGGCTCTGTCGTCTCTAATATCCGTATAGGTCGCTTTATTTTCAAAACTTGAACCAAAATCGGTGTAACGCAAGTTAACAATCTCGAACCCTGAAGGGAAAATTTGTTGTAAAGCTATATGATCTACACGTTTAGATGATGCGTTTGAAACTGTAACTGTTGCAATAATCTCTGAACCTTGTTTAATATTATCTAGTGAAACCGTTTCTCCTTTACGGGTTTTAAAACTAACCGTAGTATTTAGATTTTCGTTAAACACTTGTTCTTCTCCTACAGGTAAAACTCCTGAAACAGCCACACGAGCATAAAGGGTATTTTTGCCTTTGTTTACAATTTTAACCCCGTAATCCCCTCTTTGTATCTCTAAATTGCGAGACGCGAAAGATTTATCTGTGTCTATTTTATCTTCTTTACCGTTAAAAACATAATTTACATGAACACCTTTTGCACCTACTTGTTTTAAAAATTTACTTAATGCAAATAATGAATATCCTGTAGTTTGTGTACTCATGTATTGGTTAGAAGCTAAATTTTTAGAAATTTCTTTAGCCAATTCAAACGCTTTTGTTTGATTTTTTAAAGCCGTATATGTACTTAATAATAAAGCTTGATTTCTGGTAAACGATCCGTAATAGTAGGAGTTATAATTTGCTTCCGCAGAAATAGTACTCAACAATCCATTAGCAACTTGCGGTTGATTAACCAGTGCATAAGCTCCTGCAAGGGTGTTTTTTGCTAACGCAGAAATGCCCTGCGTTTCCTTTAATCTATTCATAGAGGCTAAGTCTGCCGATCCTGCAACAGCCAATACATACAACCTGTAACTTTGCGCTACATCATTATAATCTGTAGCATTGTAGCGCCATTTCTTAGCTGCTGTTTGTTGATAACTTAACCATTTCGATTTCATTCCGTCCGGAAGTATATAACCTTTAGCTTCAGCCTCAACTATAAAATGTCCTACATAAGATGTTGCCCAATCCTCAGCATTAGCATGACCTGGCCAATATGCAAATCCTCCCGATGCTAATTGGTAATTATTCAATTTAGCAATTGTTGCGTTTACATTTCGCTGCATTTGCGATTTTTTAGTAGCATCCACGTCAAAAATATCAGCTATAAATAATTGAGGAAAAGCGCTAGATGTAATTTGCTCTATACAACCATGCGGATATTGAATAAGATAATTTAATCGTCCGTTTAGATTGATACTCGGGAAAGACGAAAATTCGATCGCGGCTTTATTAGAACCTGCAACTCCAAAACTCTCAAAGTTTAATTGTGTAGATGCATTAGGACTCACAACTATATCTTGATAACGCGTAACAGAAGGATTTGGATTAATTACATCGACCTCAACCATAAATTTAGCAGTTTCAGAACCAGACGTCGCAATGATTTCAATCTTCTCTATTCCTTCATTTGCTGTAACATCTAATTCAAAAAATTCAACTTTTTCGTCTGGATTTTCAAAATAAACACTTTTAGAGGATGAACCCGAAACGCGTGTTCTTCCAGACGTTTTAATTTGGAGATTCACATTTTTAACATGATTCTCCATAGCAAATAAGGTTACCGGTAAAGAAACCTTTTCGTTAGGAGCTATTTTGCGAGGTAATGAGGCTAAAACCATTAACGGCTTTCTAACGGGAGTAGTAACTTCTGTACTACCGTATGAGTTAGAATCTACATCTCCAGCTATAACCATAGTTCTTACAGAACCTACATAATTTGGCATTTTTATAGTATGGGATCCCGTACCGTTTTTACCAATTGTAAACGGACCTAAAACACGAACTACAGGCTCAAATCTATTGGCTTTTTTAGCATCTCCACCGCCAAGATCTTCGTCTCCACCAATACTAAATATCTGATTTACTTTACCGCCGTAGGCACCAATAATATCATCATAAACATCCCATGTTTTTACACCAAGGGCAAGTCTAGAATTAAAAGATTTCCAAGCATCAGGAGTTTTAAATCGAGTTAAATCTAGTAAACCTTCATCAACCATAGCAATTGTATAGGTCATAGGTTTACCTGCTTGTTCTTTAACCGTAAGAGTAAAATTTTCTTCGGGTTTTAAAATTTTAGGTAATGTAATAACTGGATCTAGTTTGGTATTTACGTTGGTAACTTCTAGATTTAAAACTCCATACATACGTATGGGAGCGTCGTCTATAGTTTGCGCGTGTGGTCTAAATAAACTGATGTGCACATACACATTAGGCGCCATTTTATCTGACAATTTTATAGGAACAACCGTTTCACCTTGTTTGGTATCTACCCACATGGTTTCTAATACTTGTGCTCCAGATTCAATAGAAATTAAAGCTTTTGCATTGGCTGTAGATGGGAAGGATATTTTTGCTGTTTCTCCTACATTATATTTTTCTTTATCTGCAGTAAACAATAGCATGTTTGCTGTTGTACTACCTGTATTTTTTGTTTTACCAGACCATATAGGCCAATCTATTAACGAAGTCATACTTGTAGCGTGACCTCCTATAGGATCTATTACACGAATTAAAAATCGTCCCCAATCTTGCTCCGGAACGTTTAAATTAAAACTTGCCTTACCCGAAGCATTAGTATTTAAATTATAAGAGGCATAAGCCGTTTTAGTATCTGAATAATTGTATTGTGATAATTCTCCCTCAAAAGAATTCCACCACCAGCGCCACTCAATTTTATAAACTTCTACTCTTAAATTAGAAACTGCTTTAGGCTTTCCGGATGCTGATACCGTTTGTACTAGATATGTATTAACTTTATCCGTCTCTAACATTCCGTATTTATTTACTTCTGGAGATTTAACTCCTATATACGTTTGGTACGGAGAAATTGTTGTAGAAATTACATCTGTACTAAAATCACCACCAGGTTCGTATACTTTAGTATTAATTATTGCCTTGATTTTTCCTGGAGCAGAATCGTCTAGGGACGGGTTGTAATTAAAAGATGTTGTTCCATTTTCATTTAAAAAACCTGAATATATGTTGGTTTCTTCTCCATAAAACATACGAACCTCATCATCAAAATCAAATTTTTCATACCCCTTAAACTCTGTTTTACCTTTTAAAAGCTTAGCCTGAACGTTTACTTTTAAATTTTTAGCCGTAGCTCCATGTAACCAATTTGCAGCAATTTGTACCGTATTAGATTGATTGCTATTTAATTCTTTATTAGCTACCGAGTTTTTGATTTTTAAACGATTCGGTTTTATAGTTTCTACTTTTAAACTTTTATAAAAGTGTGCGCCACCCACGCTTATTTTAGCCTCCCAATTACCTGTAGGATCAGAAGCTGCGGTTGGGACTTTAAATAAATAATAATTAGATTCTGTATAGGTTTTTACTTGTTTTGCTTTGGTTTTACCATGTACATCATTAACACGTAAGGTTATTGCCTGAGATTTGTCTAGTTTAGAATCTAAATCATTAAGCATAAATCCAATAAACAAAGTATCTCCAGGTCGCCAAACTCCGCGTTCTCCAAAAACAAAACCTTTTAAACCGTTTTGGGCTTCAACCCCGTCAACATTAAAATTACTTAATGATAGGGGTGCACCCTCATCTAACTTAACATATGTAGTACTTTTATCTTTAGTAACCACAGCATAATATGCGTAATCTGGAATTTTAATTGAGGTAAAACCCTCGCCGTCTGTTTTAATAGTTTCTAATACTTGTTGCTGAAAATTATATAATTTAATTTCAGCTCCAGACTCGGGTTGAGCCGTAATGATATTTGCAACTATAAAAGTATAATGACCGTTAACCCCACGTTTAACGGTAACTCCTAAATCAGAAGCTAAAATATTGGTTTGTATAGACTTTTGGTTGTAAAAACTTGGAGTACAAGGGTTGTCTCTATCGTTCCAGTTATAATCTTCATAATCAAAATCTTCGTAATCGTAATCATAACCGCTGTATTGACGCACTTCTCCATCTGAAGTTTTTAATGATTCAGATTCTTCTATTTCGTCTGTATTACAATCTAATGCAGCATAACTCTTTTTAAAAGAAATTTCTACATTGTAAATTGCTCCTGGGTCGGGTGTTATCAATTTAGATAAATCAACTGCATACGTTTTCCAACGATTCATTTTTAATCCTTTACTCGGATTTAAATAAATAGTTTGTTTTACAATTGGTTTAGCAACCTTTTTTAGGTTTTGGTTTGTATTATAGGTATTATCTTGAAAAAATTGAAGAATATTGTTTTGATAAATTTTATAAATTTTTACATCAACAGCATTTAAGTTTATAGCCTTAAAATTTAATTTTAAGTCGTTTGAACTTGGAAGAATAGAACCGCTTTTTACAAATACTACTTCTGGATTTTTAGATCCAATGGTCACAACTTTACTGATGTTTTTTTTCAGTTTTGTATTTCCATCAGATAATATCCCTGCAAAAATTTCAACTTTTTTATCACCAACTGTTTGCTCAGGATAATAAACTTTAAGCACATTACCTGTTGTTGCAAATTTATTAGGTGTTACATCTCCCAATTGCACTAAGCCTCTAAAGTTTTGGTTTCCCTTTACAGGATCCGAAAAGTTTATTAAAACGGCATCCTCGTCCTCACTCGTTTCTATATTTAAAACTGTAAATGTATTTTTTCCTGGAATAGAAAATTTTGTCTCTCCATTAGTATCTATATCTAAAGACTTTCCATCCCATTGAATTTCGATTTCAGAATCCTCTTCAAAACGTTGAATAGAATCAATATAAAATTTAAAATTATTTTGAGCTGTTGCAGAAGATTTAAACTTTAGTTTTAAATTTTTTCCATTTTGCTTCGCAGAAATAAGCTTGGCAACCTCCTCAACCTTTAATCGGTCGGCAGACTGGAAATCCATATTTAAGTATTGGTAATTTTTAGAATAAGATTGAAGGTCAGAGGGAGTAACTGTAAAATTTTGTTTGTACGTTTTTACCACATAATTAAAGGAACGTAACTCTTTAGGAACGTCTTTAATTTCTTTTATATTGAAGCTTACTAAATATTCTTGATCTTGTTTTAATTTTTCTTCCGGAATAAAAGTTACTGTAGTTGTATTTAATGCCACAACTTTACCTTTTACTTTAGGCTGTATAGTATATAAATCAGAATCTAATTCTTGATTAGGTTGCCACTCGGGCATTTCGAAATTTAAAATTGTACGAATATCAGAATGGCTTGATATAAGTCCATGGGTGTGACTAATGATCAAATCCTTAAATAAATTAGGATCCGAAGCAAAATTTAAATTGTTTTTTTTACAAGAAAAAAACAAAAGAAAAAGAGATAAAACCAATAAATAAGCGGTTTTCTTCATATTAATATGTAGTTGGTGATTTTACGATAAATATATAAAGAAAAACATCATTAAATTATGTTAATAAAATATTTTAATTTAAAAATTAACGACCAATAACGATAATTACACAATAAATCAATTAAAAATTTTAATCCAATAAACCATTCCTATTTTATTTTTTATACTTTAGCTTCTATTATACCATTAAAGAATTATGAGTCAACAAAAAGTATCAGGAGCGTTTATTGCTGCTTCTTGGATTGCTTTAGCTGTAGGAATGATAGGATTTATCGTTGGATTAGCTAGAGCTACAATGTTTTTTAATGAAAAGGGATATTATTTTACGGTTTTATTGTTTGGTTTATTTGGAGCTGTTTCGTTACAAAAATCTGTAAGAGACCGTTTAGAAGGAATTAAAGTAACCGATATTTATTACGGATTGTGTTGGTTTGCTACAATTGCTGCCATTGTTTTACTAGCTATTGGACTTTGGAACGCAACAATTTTACCAAGTGAAAAAGGATTTTATGCATTTGGTTATTTATTATCCTTATTTGGTGCTATATCTGTACAGAAAAATACAAGAGATAACTTAGCTGAATAAAAACAAAAAAACACGAGAAATCTCGTGTTTTTTTTATCTTCTCTTCTTAAAAAAACTCAGCATTAAATCCGCACATTCTTCTTCCAAAATTCCATGAACTACTTTAGTTTTTGGATGTAATTGGGTCCCTAACGTTTTATATCCACGCTTTTCATCACTTGCACCATACACAATTTTAGTTATTTGGCTCCAATATAAAGCACCAGCACACATTTGGCAAGGCTCTAAAGTTACATACAATGTACAATCCTTTAAATATTTACCGCCTAGATTATTTGCAGCTGCAGTTATAGCCTGAATTTCAGCATGTGCGGTAACATCATGTAACATTTCAGTTAAATTATGCGTTTTAGCAATAATTTGATTATTAACTACTACGACTGCTCCTACAGGGATTTCCCCCATATCAAAAGCGGTTTTAGCTTCGTTTAACGCAATTCGCATAAAATACTCGTCTGTAAAAATGTTTTCCATGGTAAGTTGTACTTTTTTATCGTTACAAAAATACAATACAAATTGTACCTTTGTTACATTATGAATACGCTATTAGAACAAATTTTATCTCCGGCAGATTTACGTAAACTTTCAACAAACCAATTACCACAACTGGCGAAGGAAGTACGTGACTTTATTATAGACGTTGTTGCAACTAAAGAAGGACATTTAGGAGCAAGCTTAGGCGTGGTAGAATTAACATTAGCCTTGCATTATGTCTTTAATACACCCGAGGATTTGTTGGTTTGGGATGTAGGCCACCAAGCCTATGGACATAAAATTGTTACAGGTAGAAAAGATTTATTTAATACCAACAGACAAAAAAACGGAATTTCTGGTTTTCCAAAAAGAGAAGAAAGTCTTTACGATACTTTTGGTGTAGGACATTCTTCTACCTCTATATCTGCAGCTTTAGGTATGGCAATTGCGTCTAAACTAAAAGGAGATATTCAGAAAAATCATATTGCAGTAATTGGTGATGCCTCAATAGCCTCTGGGATGGCCTTTGAAGGTTTAAACCATGCTGGTGTAACAGATGCTAACTTATTGGTTATTTTAAACGACAATGCTATAGGAATTGATCCAAGTGTTGGTGCTTTAAAACAATATTTAACTCAGGTTAAAGAAGGTAAAAATCACAAAGCCAATAATATTATAAAGTCTTTAAACTTCGATTATTCTGGCCCTATAGATGGTCATGATTTTGATGTTTTATTATCGGAATTAAATCGATTAAAAAATACAAAAGGACCTAAGTTTTTACATGTTATTACTACTAAAGGTAAAGGCTTAAAACAAGCCGAAGAACAACAGGTTTTATATCATGCTCCAGGTAAATTTGATAAGATTACAGGGGATATTCTCCCAAAAAATGAGGTGGGCTTACCTCCTAAATACCAAGATGTTTTTGGATTAACTTTAGTAGAATTAGCCAAAAAAAATAAAAATATAGTGGGTATAACTCCAGCCATGCCTACGGGATCATCTATGAAATACATGATGGAAGCCTTTCCGGAACGTGCCATAGACGTTGGCATTGCAGAACAGCATGCCGTTACACTTGCAGCCGGAATGGCAACTCAAGGATTACAAGTATTTTGTAACATCTATTCTACTTTTATACAAAGAGCCTACGACCAAGTAATTCATGATGTGGCTTTGCAAAATCTACCCGTAATATTTTGTTTGGATAGAGCTGGATTAGTAGGAGAGGACGGAGCTACACACCAAGGAGTTTACGATATTGCGTTTTTAAACTGCATACCCAATTTAGTATTATTAGCACCGTTAAACGAAATGGAATTACGTAACATGATGTATACGGCACAAAAAGGATTAAATTTTCCGATTGCCATACGATATCCAAGAGGAAGAGGGAATCATGTAAATTGGCAAAACGATTTTGAAGAGTTTAATTTTAATGAAGTTAAAAGTTTAAATTTAGGGGAAAATATAGCTATTCTTACCACAGGAACTATCGGTAATATTGTAATTGAAATTATGGAAGAAAATCCCGAATTGAAATCTATTTCTCATTACCATTTCCCAACGATCAAACCACTAAATTTAAAGGAGTTAGATAAAATATCTGAAAAATACACTCAAATAATAACTATAGAGGATGGATGTATTACAGGTGGGTTTGGGAGTAGCATTGCAACACACTACAATCAAACAAATAAAAGATTGAAAATAAAACACTTAGGTGTAAAAGATGAATTTATTGAACATGCAAGTGTATTAGAACAACAAATACTTTGTGGTATAGACAAAAATTCTTTGAAAAATCTTTTTTTTACTATGAATAATTTACAAAATTTGTAGACCACTATTTATAAAACACCAAAATGAAAAACTTAACCCTAATAATAGCATTTTTTTTGCTATTTGTTGCTAATTGTGTAGCGCAGGAAATAAACACTGATAAAGATATTGGCTATTGGGAACGTTCTAATGCTGTAGGATTGGATTTAACACAAGTATCTTTTGTAAACTGGAATGCCGGAGGACAAAATTCGATTTCTGCATTAGCAAAAGGTCAATTTCAAAGACGATTTATTAAAGGTAGATTTTTATGGAATAACGAATTAATAACTCGATATGGTTTTAACAAACAAGTTGACCGTGAATATCGAAAAACAGACGACGTTATCCAATTAAACTCTACCGCAGGTTATAAAACAGATTCTATATCTAACTGGTATTATACAGCTAAATTTAATTTTAACACGCAATTTACAAGCGGTTACAATTACCCAAATACGGATGTTGCAATATCTAAGCCATTTGCTCCAGCTTATGTATTTTTAGGGGTTGGTACCGAGTATGTTGATAAACCTAGAAACATAACTGCTTATATTTCTCCCTTAACAATGAAGACTACATTAGTTATGGATCAAAGATTAGCTGACAGTGGAGCTTTTGGGGTTGAAAAAGCTATTTACGATGATTTAGGAAATTTATTAAGACACGGTAGAAAAGATAAAACTGAGTTAGGAGCGTTAATCACCGCAACATATAAAGCTCAAGTTTGGGAAAATATAGATTTAGATGCCCGAACTACATTTTATTCTGATTACTTAAATAAATTTGGAAACATAGATGTTGATTTACAATTAAACCTGTCTATGAAAGTAAACAAATATGTAAGAGCCAGTATTATCTCGCATTTAATTTATGATGATGATATTAAAGCTGTTAAAGAAGTAGACGGACAAAACGTAAAAGTAGGACCACGAATACAGTTAAAACAAATATTAGGTGTAGGTGTAGCTTATACCTTTTAAA
>CAVBJB010000019.1:0-14780 GCA_963595625.1 Lachnospiraceae bacterium
AAACCAGCGTTTATAATACCGTAATGAATTTTAAATTTAAAATATTCTCCTGTATCATAAGCACTATTTTGTGCAAATGTATTTAAAGTGAATACTAATAGAATTGAGAGAATATAGGAAGAAATTTTACTCATAATTAGCTTTTTAGTAGGTACATGGCAATAAATATACCAAAAAAAACAATAACAAAAATCCCGGCCAACTAAATGACCAGGATTTTATGCTATTAACCAACCAAAAAACTATAAATTATGAAAATTTACTCGCTATTCATAAGGCCTACTAACTCCTTATTTTTGCGATGGCAAAGTTATAAGGTTTTTGGAAGATTCACAAGTATTTTTTGTATTTAACACAAATTTAATAACAACTTTCCCCATTGATGGGTTTTTAATAAAGAATTGTTAACAAATTACAACGTTCCTCTTAATTCTTGTTCACGTTCTATAGACTCAAAAAGAGCTTTAAAATTACCTGCACCAAAACCGCGAGCTCCCATACGTTGTATGATTTCAAAGAAAAGTGTAGGACGGTCTTCTACTGGTTTAGTAAAGATTTGTAATAAGTATCCCTCTTCGTCGGCATCAATCATAATACCTAATTTTTGAAGTTCTTTTACATCTTCTTTAAATTTATGCATATGATCTTTTAAACGTTCTGGAATTGCATCATAATACGCTTGAGGTGGGATCGATAAAAACTCAACGCCACGTTTTTTCATTTCTGAAACGGTAGATATAATGTCATCCGTTGCAACAGCTATGTGTTGTACACCTGCGTCCTCGTAAAAATCTAAATATTCCTCGATTTGAGAACGTTTTTTACCTTCAGCCGGTTCGTTAATAGGGAATTTTATACGCCCATTACCGTTAGCCATTACTTTAGACATTAAAGCTGAATATTCTGTAGTGATTTGTTTATCATCAAAAGATAAGAAATTAACAAAACCTAATACATCCTCAAACCATTTTACCCAAACGTCCATTTGATTCCAACCTACATTTCCTACCATATGGTCAATGAATTTTAAACCTACAGGCTCAGGATTGTAATCAGATTCCCATTTTTGGTATCCTGGTAAAAAGATTCCGTTGTAGTTTTTACGTTCAGTAAACATAAAAATAGTTTCTCCGTAAGCGTAAATTCCTGATTGTACTACTTCCCCGTTTTCATCTTTTAGAACTGTTGGTTCTTGGAATGATACGGCTCCACGTTTAGTTGTCTCCTCATAGGCAGAACGTGCATCCTCAACCCAAAGCGCTACTACTTTAACCCCGTCTCCGTGTTTTTTAACGTGCTCTCCAATTGGTGAGTTGCTATTTAGAGCAGTTGTTAATACTAAACGAATTTTATCTTGTTTTAAAACATAAGAAGCTCTATCTCTTTTACCTGTTTCTAATCCAGCGTAAGCTTCTGATTGGAAACCAAAGGCTGTTTTATAGAAATGAGCTGATTGTTTAGCGTTACCTACGTAAAACTCTACATAATCTGTTCCTAAAATTGGAAGAAAATCCTGTGCTCCTTCAAATATTTTTTCTAATCCGTATTCTACTGATTTAAGTGTATTATTTTCCATTGTAATTTATAGTTGTAGTGAGTTTGTTATTTATTATATTTTGCAAAACAACGTTGGCATTTAGCCCTGATTGTAGCGGCATCCTTTTGTGTAAACAAAAGATATAGCGGAAAGCAGGTACTAGGTTTATTTTATGCACTAGGATTACTGCTCCTTAAATTAATCTAACCAAGATTGATAGTATTGCTCGTCTGCAATAAGCATGGCGTCTTGAGTTAACATTAAGGGTTTAAAAGTGTCTACCATTACGGCTAGCTCTTGCGTGTCTTTTTTACCTATAGAACGCTCTACAGCTCCAGGATGCGGACCGTGTGGGATTCCGGCTGGGTGTAAAGAAATGTGTCCGGGTGCGATGTCGTTACGGCTCATGAAATCACCGTCTACGTAATACAGAACCTCATCACTATCTATATTTGAGTGGTTATAAGGAGCTGGGATTGCCTCTGGATGATAATCATACAAACGTGGAACGAAGGAACAGATTACGAAAGCGTCAGTCTCGAAAGTTTGATGCACTGGAGGCGGTTGGTGAATGCGTCCTGTGATAGGTTCAAAATCGTGAATTGAAAGGGCATACGGATAGTTGAAACCGTCGTAACCTACAACATCGAATGGATGTGTAGCATAAACCATCTCGAAGATGTCATCCTTCTTTTTTACGTTGATGATGAATTCTCCTTTTTCATCGTATGTTTCAATTTTTTCTGGACGGCGAATGTCACGCTCACAATAAGGTGCATGCTCAAGTAATTGGCCAAACCAGTTACGGTATCTTTTTGGAGTGTATACGGGACGACGTGACTCTACAATAAATAATCGATTATCGTCTGTATCAAAATCTATTTTATAGATCATGCCGCGAGGAACTACTAAATAATCACCATACTTAAACTCTAGGTTTCCTAGCATGGTGCGTAGCGTACCTGTACCACGGTGGATAAAGATTACCTCGTCTGCGTCTGTGTTTTTAAAGAAATAGTCTTGCGTTTTATTGGTTGGAGCAGCTAAAATGATAGAGCAATCTGAATTTGTAAGAACAACTTTACGACTCTCTAAATAGTCTGCAACCTGTGGAACTTGAAATCCACGAAGTCTATAGGATTGTATCGAATTTTCTTTAGCAATTTTAGGTGCTATAGAATATTGTTTACGGATTTGTTTTACTTGTGTAGGCCTATGTATGTGATACATATTTGTAGACATTCCGTCGAAGCCTACGGTCCCGAAAAGCTGCTCATAATACAAATCTCCGTTGGGTTTACGGAAAATTGTATGGCGCTTAGGCGGAATTTGACCTAATTTATGATAAAAAGGCATAAGGTATATAGTAATATTAGTTAGTTAATTGTATTAGAATAAGACACCGTGGAAACGGTTAAAATCATTCCGGATTCCTTTTAATAAGGAATTTTAGTAGTGCTAATAAACCAAACCATTGTGCTTGCATACACACAAATATGGAAAATAATTTTGAAAGCACAAAAAAAGACTCAATTAATTTGCTTATATGCAAACTAATTAAGTCTTTTTAGTAAATTATTTGTAATATGTTAAAACCAGAACCCAATACTTACCCAAGTAAAATGATCTTTAGTATTTGGTGACCAGGAATGTTTTACCTCAATGGGACCAATAATGGTTTGATAGCCATATCCTAGCCCATAACCATCGTATTTGGGCCTTGTAAACATTTTACCACTTTCTAATAAATCGTTACCAATATTGGCATAATTTGCAGAAAAATTGGCATGGTGTTTTGGTAAAAACTCATAATCTAAAGTTACCAAGGCTTTGATGTAATTGTTACCTGCAAGCCCGGTAGGATCGTATCCATAAAAATGTCTAAGATTGCTGGTTTGTAAATAACCGTATCCTCCAAGTATAAAATCAAAGAAAGGATTGGTGTAAGGTCCAAACATTATACCCAATTCAGATTCCATTTTGAATGTAAATTTATCTGAGATGGGTTGAGCGATGCCCAATTCTCCTTTTAAAATAGAAAATGATTTGAAACTAGGAAGTATCGTTTTGGCATAAAAGAAATTTTTGTATTCTCCATTAAACATTATTCCGCTCTTAGGAAAATATTTATTGTCATACGTATCGTATTTAAAGGTTGCAAATACATTGGCGTAATGCGATTTTTCGATTTTTAAGTCTTGATTGTTAATAGAACTGGTTTTATGATTTAAAAATTTATGTTCTAATCCCAGTCCAAGTAAATATCTTGATTTAAAAAAAGATTGTAAATAAATTTGATTTGCATACTCAGTATACTCAATATATAAATTTTTGGGATCTACCGTTTCATAACCCGGAATATATTGAATTTGAAATGGTAATTTACGAGCAAAATTTATAAGCTTAGAATTTAAACCTACAGACCAGCTAGCTCCATTGTCCCAATAATATCTAAAGTTATACCTATTATTATCTCCCAAAATAACATCGATAGAGGCTACATCATTAGTAAAAAGTAGTTTTTTTTGTGTAACATTTATTAAGGCTGATGTTTTAAACAATCCGTCATAGTGTAAACCAAATTTTAGATATCTATTTACAGGAGTTTCTGTTAAAGTAAACTCTACGTCTACTAGATTAGGAAAATAAGGGTTTTTTATAAATTGATAACTTATGGTTTGAAAATTTTGAGTTGCATTTAAACTAGCAATTCCATCGTTAAACCTTTGATATGTAATTTTTGTGAAGGGCTTAAAATTAAATTTCCCTAGCACATAATCTTTATTGAAATTTTTAAGTAGCGATTCATTAATTAAAATATTACCTAGAGAAATTGTATCAGTAAGTTTTATAATTCCTCCGGTAATAGGTGGATACGTGTAATTAACACTTAAAGCTTTTAGCTTATCTAGAACTTCTTTAGCCGCATTTTCTCCTCTAGGTATAATTTGATCCCCCATATCAAAGGATACAACATTAAATCCTTTAATATCTGGTTTGATATAGATATCCGTATAAATACGTTTTTGGTTCATTTGCTCGATCATAGGGAAATTTGTAGTCTGTAACAAAACTCCCATAGCTCCGCCAATTTCTTTTCTGGTTTTTAAATCGTCTTGCACATCTACCCCAATAACAATATCAGCCCCCATTTTGCGAACTAACTCTACAGGATAGTTATTAACCACTCCACCATCTATAAGTAGTTTCCCATCGATCTCTACCGGTGAAAATAGGGATGGAAAAGCACCACTTGCAATGATTGCTTGAGGTAGATTTCCTTTATTTAAAACAACTTCTTTACCTGTTTCAATATCTGTTGCAACACAAGCAAATGGTATAGGTAGTCTAGTAAAATCTTTAACATCTTTTACGTGGTACATTAATCGACTCAATAAATTGTAATTGTACATACCTTTGGAAAGTGCTTGTGGCATTCCTATTTTAAAATTGTCGAAGGGTAATTGTAAAGCATAAATTTCGTCGTCTCTACGCTCATAAAAATTTTTAGATAATCTAGGAACGTAATCTTGAACGAGCGCATTAGCATCTACATTTTTAAATATCGAATCTAATTGTGTAGCATTATACCCACTAGCATACAATCCGCCAATAATGGCTCCCATACTAGTTCCTGTAATGTAAGATATTTCAATACCTTCTTGCTCTAAAATTTTTAAAACACCAATATGCGCTAACCCTTTAGCGCCACCTCCACTTAAAACCAAACCTACTTTAGGTTTAGATCCAAAAGAAAGCGTGTCTTGAGCTTTTATAATAAGAGTACAAAATAGTAAACAGAAGGTTAAAATGTTTTTAATCATTAGTTTTTTGATGTGAAATAGGTATGTATTTTTTTAGCTCTAGATAAACCCACAACTCCTTTAAGTTCGTCTAAGCTAGCGGCTTTTATTTTTTTGACAGATTTAAAATGTTCTAATAATGTTACCATTGTTTTTTCTCCAACTCCAGGGATATTATCCAGCTCACTTTGTATGGCATTATTAGAGCGTTTGTTACGATGAAAGGTAATTCCAAATCTATGCGCTTCATTACGTATGTGTTGAATTACTTTTAAAGTTTCCGATTTTTTATCTAAATAAAGTGGAATACTATCCCCTGGATAAAAAATCTCTTCCAAACGTTTTGCAATTCCTATAATGGCCACTTTTCCTCTTAATCCTAAATCGTCAATGGATTTTAAAGATGATGACAGTTGACCTTTACCACCATCTATTACAATTAATTGAGGTAGCGGTTGTTGTTCATCTAACATACGTTTGTAACGTCTGTAAACAACTTCTTCCATAGAGGCAAAATCGTTAGGTCCTTCAACTGTTTTTATATTGAAATGTCTATAGTCTTTTTTGGATGGTTTTCCGTCTTTAAAGACAACACAAGCTGCAACTGGGTTGGTACCTTGGATATTTGAATTATCAAAACATTCTATATGTCTTGGTTCTACTTGCAAGCGTAAATCCACCTTCATTTGAGACATAATTCTGTTTGTATGTCTATCCGGATCAACAATTTTTAATTGTTTTAATTGATCGAGACGGTAGTATTTAGCATTTCGCTCAGATAATGCAAGAATATCTTTTTTATCTCCCAGTTTAGGAACGGTAACTTTAATATTTTCACCTAAATCAACCTCAAAAGGAACTACAATTTCTTTAGAAGTTAAATTAAAACGCTCTCTAATTTCTATAATAGCTAATTCTAGTAATTCTTGATCGATTTCTTCCAGCTTCTTTTTAAGTTCTAATGTATGTGATCGAATAATGGCTCCATGAGAAATTTGAATATAATTTACAAATGCAGCAGTCTCATCAGATATAATAGAAAACACGTCTAAATTAGTTATTTTAGGATTAACTACTGTTGATTTGGCTTGATACTTTTCTAAAATATCAATTTTATCTTTAATTTTTTGAGCTTCTTCAAATTTTAAATCCATGGCTAATTCAGTCATATGAGATTTAAAATCCTTTAAACTCTCCTTAAAATTACCTTTTAAAATATCTCGAACGGCTTGTATTTGTCTATTGTATTCTTCCTCAGATATTAACCCCTCACAAGGTCCCTTGCAATTTCCAATATGGTACTCTAAACATACTTTAAACTTTTCAGCTTTAATATTGGCTACACTTAAATCTAACGTACATGTTCTTAAGCTATATAATTCTTTAATTAAATCTAATAACGTGTGAACTGTTTTTTGGCTTGTGTATGGACCAAAATATTCTGATCCGTCTTTAATCATATTTCGAGTCCAAAATATTCTAGGAAAACGTTCCTTTTTTATTACGATCCAAGGATAAGATTTATCATCTTTTAAAAGGACATTATATCTGGGCTGAAAATTTTTAATCATATTGTTTTCCAACAACAATGCGTCTGTCTCAGTGGGTACCACTATATGCTTAATGGTATGTATTTTTTTTACAAGAACATTTGTTCGTGCTGAAGAATGAATTTTATTAAAGTAAGATGAAACTCTTTTTTTTAAATTTTTAGCTTTACCTACGTATAGTATTTTACCGTCTTTATCAAAATATTGATAAACACCTGGACTATCGGGTAAGGTTTGTATTTGTAAATCTAAAGGTGGAGTTGTCATATTAAATTAATTTTTTTCAAATTTACAAAATACTATCTTCTAAATAAATTCGATTATATTTATCAAACGCTGATTAATATTATAATTATTATGGAACATACTAAAGATAACGGTCTAAAACTTTTTACCGAAACAATTTATCCAGGAGAGTGTAAAATGATTGAGGTTATAGTGGGCCAACTTTACACCATGACTCCATTAAAAATACCTATTTATGTTAATCGATCTAAAAATCCAGGCCCAACCATAATGTTTACTGCTGGTATGCACGGGGATGAAATTAATGGGATTGATGTAGTAAGAGAAATTATTTCTCACAAAATTAACATGCCTAAAAAGGGTACAATTATATGTATCCCTATTATTAACATCTTAAGTTTTTTTAATCAAAATAGAGAATTTCCGGACGGAAGAGATTTAAACAGAGTTTTCCCAGGTAGTCCAAACGGTTCCTTAGCTAGTAAATTTGCGTATTATATAACAAAGGAGTTAATTGATAATGTAGATTTAATTCTAGATTTCCATACAGGAGGAGACAAGCGTTTTAATGCTGCACAAATACGTATAGATTCTAAAAAGGAAGATTTACACGAATTAGCAAAAATATTTGATGCACCATTTACAGTTTATTCAAAAATTGTAGAAGGAACTTTTAGAGAAGCCGCGGGTAAAAAAGGGGTAAAAATGCTACTTTTTGAGGGAGGTATGTCTTGGGATTTAAATGATCAAATTACTTCTTTTGGATTGGAAGGTTCTAAACGAATTCTTAAACATTACGGTATGTTACAAGACCATCATATTGTAACTAAACCTCATTATAAAAATATTATTATAGAGAAAACCTCATGGTTACGTACTAAACATTCTGGGTTATTTAGAACTTATGTAAACGCAGGTGATTATGTAACAAAAGGTCAAAAGTTAGCTACGTCCTACGATCCTTACGGACAAAAAGAATATCATTTAATTGCTGATAAAGATTGTTATTTAATCAATGTTAATAAAAATGCTACCGTTTATAGTGGTGACGCAATCTTTAATATTTCAAAAAAACACATTAATGACTAAAAAAGAATTACGAAAAAAATATAAAGAAGAAAGAAAAAAATTAAAACCTATAGATATCGAAAATCTTTCTTTACAAATAGCAAATCAAATCCTTAAACTACCTATTTGGGATTATAACAATTACCACATTTTTTTACCAATCGAAAAACAACACGAGATAGATACCGAGAATATAATCCATATTTTATTAGGTAGAGATAAAAATGTCATCCTATCAAAATCTAATTTTGAAGACTATACTATGACGCATTATCTTTTAACAGATAACACAAAGATAGAAATAAACTCCTATGGAATTCCTGAACCTACTACAGGTTTTAAAGTAGATGAAAAAGAAATTGATGTTGTATTTGTACCCTTACTTGCCTTTGATAAATTAGGAAATAGAGTCGGATATGGTAAAGGTTTCTATGATAAATTTTTAAGTAATTGTAAAAAAGACGTTATTAAAATTGGACTAAACTTTTTTGAGGTAGAAGAAGAAATTTCTGATATATACGTTAATGATATCACTTTAGATATGGTAATAACTCCCATAAACATTTATAACTTTAGAAATAATATTACAAAATTTTAATAAGAATATTTAATTTAAAAGAATCTTAATCAATTTTATTAACATAATTTTAAATAAAATTAGCATTATTTTGAAATATAAATAATTATTTAGAATTAGTTTAAATAAAGATTGTTTACTAAAATTTTTCAATTACATTTGTAATGCAATTTTAAATCAATCTAAATAACAATAAGATGAGAATCTTTACCATATCAGTTTTAATGTTAGCATCTACTTACTACGCTAACGCACAAGTACAAAATGATTCAATCAAAAAAAGTAAAACTACAGAGCTAGAAGAAGTAGAAGTTTTTGGTGAAAGAAATAAAAAACCAAAAGGTTTAGAAACCATAACAAGGTTACCTTTAAAACCAAACGATCAAATACAAAGTATCTCAATCATTTCCAATAAAGTAATCGAAGCTCAAGGTGCTTTAACAATTACAGACGCCATGAGAAATGTACCTGGAGTAACACTTTTTGGAAGTTATGGTGGAGTAAAAGAATCTATGTCTACACGTGGGTTTAGAGGTGTTCCTGTATTAAAGAATGGGGTTCGTATGGAATCTCAATTCCAATCTGCTGGAGGTGTTGTTGATATGCAAGGGGTAGAATCTATTCAAATGATTAAAGGTTCAGCAGCAATTACTCAAGGTGTAATTACAGATTTAGGTAATGCTGGAGGGGTTATCAATGTTGTAACTAAAACACCAAATTTTGTTAATCAAGGGAGTGTGGGTGTACGTGTAGGTAGTTGGAATCAATTTAGACCTACTTTTGATGTGGAGCAAGTACTTACCGAGGATCAAACCGTATCAGTTCGTGTAAACGGTGCTTATGAAAAAGCAGACAGCTACAGAAAAAATGTAAATTCAGACAAAGTATATTTTAATCCTTCTATTGCTTGGCAAGCTTCTCCAAGAACAAAAATTATTGTGGAAGGGGATTATTTAAATTCAAACGTTACGCCACACTCATCGGCAGTTAATTTAGCTGCAAACCAAGGAACTAATGCTCTTTATGTTTTACCTCATAATGTTAATTTAGGTTTTAAATCAGACAACAACAATACCGTAATGTCATCTGTAATGGCAAGAGTAGAACATGAAATTAATGACAATTTTATGATACGAGGTGCTTATGCCTCTTCTACTATGGAAGTTGATAATATGGCTACTTCTACTGCTGCTGCTAATAGAAATGCTGATTTTAATATACGTAATCGTACCATAGCTCGATCTTTTAAAGACGATTCAAATAAAACTTTTCAATTTGATTTAATTGGAAAAGAATTAAAAACAGGAAGTATTAAACACTTAGCTCAACTAGGGTTTGATTACAGATCTTCTTATGTGAATACAACTTCGTACGATGCTTATGTTAACGGTGTAAAAACCAATACAATCGACAGAATCAATATTTTTGAGAGTTTCCCTACAGATTTCTCACAAATGACTTATGTAGATGGTAATGGAGTTACAAGACCTTACAGCGTAGAATTTAAAGAGAGTGGTAATGCAATTTCAGATTATAATACTTTCGGAATTTTAGCTCAAGATGTTATCGAATTTAATAAATACTTCAAAACAAGTTTAGGTCTACGTTATTCAACAATAAACACGGGAGATAAAACAGGAGTTGGTGCTAAAAGAGAAGACGCTTGGAATCCAAGTATCGGAGTTATTTTCACTCCAATGCAAGACTTCAATTTATTTGCCTCTTATACAAACTCTACAAGTTTACGTTCTGCATCTAACTTAATGTCTAATGGGCAAACAGTAGGAGCATCTACAACAAATCAGTTTGAGGGAGGAATTAAATCGGATTGGTTAAACAATAAATTACGTTTTAATTTAACATATTTCCACATTTATACTTCAAACTTATCAAATACAGAGTATGAACCAGGTACAAATGTTACTACTGGTTATTACTTTAAAGCAGGTGATTTAGTAAGAGACGGTATCGAAGCTGAAATCAATGGACGTATCACAGAAGATTTAACAGTAATGTTTGGATATGCATGGTTAGATGCTCGATATAAAAATTCACCTTCTTATGTTGAAGGTTCTGCACCAATGAATGCGCCAGAACATACGGCTAACTTATGGGCACAATATAAATTTAGTAAAACAGCTTTAAAAGGATTAAGCCTTAGCGCAGGATTTTATTACGTAGGTGACAGACCTGTTAATGAATATTCATTAACTCCAGACGGACACGGGAACTACGGAGGTACTGAACCTTTTAACATGCCATCTTATACAACTTTAAATGCACAAGTTGGATATACATTTAAAAAGGTTGAAGCTAGATTATTCCTAAACAATATTACAGATCAAGTAGGATTAAACTCTTACTTTAGAGGAGGATACATAAACCAAATTGACCCATTCAACATGGCGTTATCACTTAACTATAAATTTTAATACTTTTCATTATTTAATAAGTTAATTTCCAAAAGCAAGGCTACTACCTTGCTTTTGCTTTTTTTTAACTAACATTTATCAGATTATTTAATCTATATGTAACATAAAGAGTTAAGTATTTATAAACATAGGTTTAATATTAAAATAAATGTTTGTAAATTTGCTAAAGAAAATTAATAGTAAGATATATGTATCCAGCAGAAATGGTTAAACCAATGCGTGAGGAATTAGTTAACGCAGGTTTTCAAGAATTATATACACCAGAACAAGTAAATCAAGCAATCGAAACACAGGGAACTACTTTAGTGGTTGTTAACTCGGTTTGTGGTTGTGCTGCTCGTAACGCTCGTCCTGGAGCTATTATGAGTTTAAAAAATGCTAAAAAACCAACGAATGCAGTTACTGTATTTGCTGGAGTGGATAAAGATGCTGTTAATGCAGCTCGCGAAAAAATGTTTCCTTTCCCTCCATCATCTCCTGCTATCGCTTTATTTAAAGATGGTGAATTAGTTCATATGCTAGAGAGACACCACATTGAGGGTAGACCAGCTGAATTAATTGCTGAAAATTTAATTGACGCTTTTAACGAATTTTGCTAATTCGTTCATAAAGTAAGTTCATAAATAACCACGTTCTTACGTGGTTTTTTTACTTAAAAACCTATATTTGTCCAAACTAACTACATAATGAAAAAATTAATATCAATACCATTTTCAATTTTATATGTTATTGCTCTAGTATTAATACTTGTTATTTTTCAACCAATTCAATGGTTTTGTTTTAATGTATTTGGCTATATTGCTCACAAAAAAAGTGTTGATATATTAAATTTCTTTTTACAGAAATCAGCTTATCTTATTTTTAGTTGGTATTCTGTTGAAGGTCGAGAAAAAATCCCTACGGGAAAACCATTAATATTCGTATCAAATCACCAATCGTTATTTGATATCATGACCATCATTTGGTTTTTACGTAAACACCATCCAAAATTCATTTCTAAAATAGAATTAGGTAAAGGTATCCCTTCAGTATCCTATAATTTAAAATACGGAGGTAACGTTTTAATTGATAGAAAAGATCCTAAACAAGCATTACCTGTTATTAAAGGTCTTGCTGAATATATAGAAAAACATAAAAGATCTGCTGTTATCTTTCCTGAAGGAACACGCAGTCGAAATGGGCAACCTAAGCCCTTTGCTGAGAGTGGACTTAAAATCCTATGTAAATACGCACCTAATGCATACATAGTTCCACTTACAATCAACAACTCATGGAAAATGTTACGTTACGGAAACTTCCCTATGGGTCTTGGTACAAATATCAAATTAACTGTTCACGAACCAATAGCTGTTAAAGATTATTCTTTCCCAGAATTACTCGAAAAAACAAAAGAAGTAATTATTCGTGACATTAAAAATTAACTATATGTCTATACAAAATGTACGTTTAGAAGTAATGCAATTCCTAGAAAAAAACGTGGACGCGTTTATGGATCAGTTTTTACTTCCTGTTGAAAAAATTTGGCAACCTACAGATCTTTTGCCAAATTCTCAATCTGAAAACTTCCTGGAAGAAGTGGTTGAGTTAAGAGAAATTGCTAAGGATCTTCCTTACGATTTTTGGGTTGTACTTGTTGGAGATACAATTACTGAAGAAGCTTTACCTACATACGAGTCTTGGTTACTTGATCTTGATGGAATCAATCAACGCGAAGAAAACGGTCGCGAAAACGGTTGGGCTAAATGGTTCAGAAACTGGACAGGTGAGGAAAACAGACACGGTGACTTACTTAATAAATACCTTTACCTTTCTGGTAAAGTAGATATGCGCGAAGTAGAAATTACAACACACCACCTTTTAAATGACGGTTTTGATAATGGAGCTGATAGAGATCCATACAAAAACTTCGTATTTACATCTTTCCAAGAATTAGCAACATACGTATCACACAACCGTGTTGCACAAATTGCTAAACAATACGGAGATAAAAAATTATCTAAAATCTGTAAAATGATTGCAGGAGACGAAATGCGTCACCACCATGCATACTCAGAATTCGTTAATAAAATCTTCAAAATCGATCCGTCAGAAATGATGTTAGCGTTCCATTACATGATGAAAAAGAAAATCACCATGCCAGCTAACTTAATTCGCGAATCTGGAGGAGAAAAAGGTTCCGCATTCGTTAATTTCTCTGACTCAGCACAAAGACTTGGAGTTTACACATCTTTAGACTACGTAGACATCCTAAGAAAACTAATCGTTAAATGGGAAATCGACAAAGTAACAGGACTTAACGACGAGGCTGAAAAAGCAAGAGACTATTTAATGAAACTACCAGACCGTATGACTAAATTGGCAGAAAGACTTGTAGTTCCAGAAGAATCACATATTTTTAAATGGGTTAACCCATCATTAGTAAAATAAATTTTAAATTAAAGGCTGGTTACTACCAGCCTTTACTATTTTAATAAAATGACAACACTTATAAATAATACAATAGCATACGTAAAACAAACGTTAGAAAATGCCGAATCTGGCCACGATTTCTTCCACATCCAACGTGTGTACAACAACGCATTAAACATCGCAAAAAACACCCCGTGTGATCTTACAGTAGTAAAACTAGCAGCCTTACTACATGACATTGCCGACTCAAAATTTCATAACGGAGACGAGACCATAGGACCCAAAACCGCACAAACATTCCTACAACAACAAAACGTCGATCAAACAACAATAGACCATGTTGTAAAAATCATAGAAAACATATCCTTTAAAGGCGGAAACTTTAATCGAACCTTCAACTCCATCGAGTTGCAAATCGTACAAGACGCAGACCGTCTAGACGCCATCGGAGCAATAGGAATCGCACGCACATTCAATTACGGAGGTTACAAAAACAACCAAATGCACGATCCTAGCCAAGAGCCAAAACTAAACATGACCAAAGAGGAATACAAAAATCATAAAGGCACAACAATAAACCACTTTTACGAAAAACTATTACTCCTAAAAGACCTAATGAATACCCAACAAGGCAAACAAATAGCCCAACAAAGACATCAATTCATGCTAACCTATCTCGAACAATTCTATGCAGAATGGGATGGAGAAAAATAAAAAATGCGAGGCACAAACCTCGCATTTTTTATTTTTCACAACGTCTAATAAGAGCCGCAGCCAATAAACAAACCCCAGCACCAATAATCGCTGCCTTTTTACTATCAACATTAGTAGCCTTACTAACAGCCAATCCAGCCGCAGCACCAGCAGAAATCAATGCAACCTTCTCCTCAAGCCCACTATTAGCAGGCAAAAAATCCTTCAACTTCATAATTCAAAATTTATATACATATAAACTAAATCACAAAACAAAATATTGCAAAAAACAATTAGGGCGTAACCCTCGCCATAAAAAACGCATAAACATAAAAAGCGGATAGCTCGGGTCGGGCTATCCGCTATATCTTTTATTTTGTTTTATAAATCAGCAATCAAAACTAAAATCAACTTAAAAACTTCAAAACCTATAAACTTAATAACTAAAAGAAACAAAATAAAAGG
>CAVBJB010000020.1:0-14744 GCA_963595625.1 Lachnospiraceae bacterium
AACCTAAACCGTTAATCATTAAATATAAATTTGTAATAATGCAGGTGTATTTAATTCAGTGTTTGCCAAAGGATGCTTCCTATTTTGAACCTAAAATCCAATTGTTAAACGATTGGGTAAAATATTTTGATAGTAATTATTTTGTAGCATCGACATTAAATGCTTTAGAGTTGTACGATTATTTAACGGAAGAAAATCCACAAAAATCTTTATTAGTTATTGAAGTTAATACTGAGAATTATTACGGCAGACTAAATGCTAAAGTTTGGGACATGCTGACTAAATATAAAAAACAATAAAAAAATCAAGGGATTATCCCTTGATTTTTTTTGTTTAAAAGCAGTATATTTAAAAAAGTTATAACATATAAAATATGATTTATTTTTTAATAGGTTTTTCGGCATTATTTTTTTTATTACCCTTTATTATAACTCGTAAAACGGCTGTTTATTTACTTTCTGGGTACAACAGTTTAAGTAAGGAGCAACAGGAGCAAGTAGATTTAGAGGGGTATTTAAATTATATGAAAAAATTTATGTGGTTTTTAGCCGGATCCTTATTATTTATTGGTTTGCTTTTGCATTTTGTAACGACGTCTTTAGTATCGGGTATTTTTATTATGTTTTATCCGCTTTTAGCACTTTGCGTATTTGTATTTAAATCCGGTAAATACTTTAAAAATGTATCCAATTACAATTCTAAAATTGCGGGTTATGTGTTATTACTTGTTGTTTTTTGTGTAGGCTATTTGTTATACTCGGATTTACAACCCAATCATATAACGATTCAAGAAAATGGATTGGAGATAACGGGTAGTTATGGAGAAGAGATTCCGTTTCATACCATTTCTCGAGTGCAATTGGTTTATCAATATCCGGAGATTGAGTTTAAAAGAAATGGATCGGCTATTGGTACTATGGCTAAGGGATATTTTGAGGTAAACGGAGGTGAGGAGGTTAAACTTATTTTACAAGACACTTTGGTGCCTATTTTACGTATTGATCGTGTAGGGGAAGTAAGTATTTTTTACAACGGTACTACTGAGGATGCTGTTGATAGTGTTTTTAAAGAGTTACAACTAAAAATGAAAAATATAGCTGTTGGCGCAGCGCAATAGGGATGGCAGCCTTGTTGGAGCTCCTTACGTAATGCAATGGAGTAAGAGCGACGGCGTACAGCCCGGCCCGCGAGGATAGGAGCGGGATTGCTATTATAAGAATTAAAAAAAGCCTCAAGAATTATACTTTCTTGAGGCTTTTTTTATGCTTGCTGGTTGGCAAGCTTTTCTAACTCTTTACGGTTTTTAAGTGCAATTTTTTTGCCTTTAATTTCGATAAGACCTTGCTTGTTAAATTCTGATAATAAACGAATGCAACTCTCTGTAGCAGTCCCAATCATTCCGGCTAATTCCTCGCGTGTTAATTGTACGCGTAGGGTGTCGTCGAGGTCACAATCAAAAACTTCTTCTAGGTATAAAAGTGCGCCTGCTAAACGTTCTTTTACTGATTTTTGAGCCATAGAGATGGATAGATCATCAGCCTCACGTAAATCGGCACAAATATCCTTCATTACGTTTAAAGAAAATTTGTTGTTTTGGGTAAAAAAGCTAAGAATTTCTGACTTTGGCACAAAACACACCTCCATGTCTTCTACAGCAATTGCGCTAAGGTTGGCAGGTTCTTCGCTAATCATAGAGCGTTGTCCAAGAAGTTCGCCTGGACGTACAAATTTAACAATTTGATCCTTACCGTTAGGGCTTAATTTTGATAGTTTACAAACGCCGTCTTTAATACAATAAATTCCGTTTGTTACTTCGCCCTCATCAAAAATAGGTTCTCCTTTTTTAATGGTGTAAGAGGTTTTGCAATCTGCCATGCGTAAAAGTTCGTCTTTAGATAAAGCCTTAAGAGAACTAAACTGTCTAACGATGCATTGTTCGCACTTGCTCATGATGATTTGTAGTTTTAAGTGAGCAAATATAGTACTATCTTGATAATTATCATATTTTAATGTGTTGTAATTTGTGAATTTTGTAAGAGGTATAAAATGAGCAAATTATGGACGATAATGGATGCTACCATTGTGGTACGGCTGTGGTAAAAGCCGAGGAAATAGTGTTTGATCAAAAGCTGTTTTGCTGCGTGGGTTGTAAAACAGTTTATGAAATTTTTAGTGAGAATAATCTGGATTCTTATTATTCTATTGCGAACCAACCAGGCGCAAGTCCTAAGGCTTCTACAACTTTTGAATTTTTAGATCAGGAAGCTATTGCAGAAAAACTTTTGAGTTTTAATGAAGGTGATCAATCTATTATTCGATTTTATATTCCGCATATTCATTGCAGTTCGTGTATTTGGATTTTGGAAAACTTAAGTAAGCTGAACGAAGGTGTAAGTAAAAGCCAGGTTAATTTTCATGAAAAATCGGTTCAGATTTATTTTAATAACAAAAAAACTACGTTACGCCAATTGGCCGAATTATTGGCTAAAATTGGTTACGAACCTTATATATCTTTAGAGAATTACGATAGTAAAGAAACGGTTACAGATAGGAGCTTGATTTACAAAATTGGTATTGCTTTTTTTAGTTTTGGTAATGTGATGCTCCTTTCTTTTCCGGAATATTTTGAGGTGGATGAGTTTTGGTTTAACCAATATAAAGAATTTTTTAGATGGTTGATTTTTGCCTTAGCGCTGCCTAGTTTTTTATACTCGGGATACGGGTATTACGAGGCAGCTTATAAAAGTTTAAGACAAGGAAAGTTAAACATTGAAGTTCCTATGGCTTTAGGAATTATTGTGATGTTTTTGCGTAGCACGTATGACATTGTTTTTGGACATGGTCAAGGTTTTTTTGACTCCATGTGCTCTTTGATTTTCTTTATGCTTTTAGGGAAATTATTTCAGCAAAAAACCTATAATTTTTTATCTTTTGAGAGGGATTATAAATCGTATTTTCCTATAGCAGTAACTAAATTGGAAGGTACTTTAGAACTACCCACTCAAATTTATGATTTAAAACCCGGAGACCGAATTTTAATTAGAAATCAAGAATTAATTCCGGTGGATGGAACTTTAATGAGTTCGGCTGCAGCTATTGATTATTCTTTTGTTACAGGAGAAGAAAATCCGGTCGAAAAATTAAGCGGGGAAAAAATATTTGCCGGAGGTAAATTGGTAGGTTCTACCATGGAGTTGGAAGTTATTAAAGAAGTTTCTCAATCTTATTTAACCCAACTTTGGAGTAATGATGCCTATGCAAAATCAAACACAGCAAGTTATCAATCTTTAATAAATAAAGTGAGTCATTATTTTACTCCTGCTTTATTAGCCTTAAGTGTTGTATCCTTTATCTATTGGATTTTTATTGATACGACTACTGCTTTTAATGTTTTTACAGCTATTTTAATTGTAGCTTGTCCTTGTGCGTTGGCTTTATCGTCTCCTTTTACTATGGGGAATGTACTGCGTATTTTAGGAAAACAAAAATTTTATGTAAAAAATGCTCAGGTTATAGAGCAAATGGCACAACTGGATACTGTTGTTTTTGATAAAACAGGAACCATTACATCCAATCATAACACTCAAATTATTTTTGAAGGAGATGTTTTAACTTCAGAAGAAAAAGTACTCTTAAAATCTGCTGTTCGATCATCTAACCATCCGTTAAGTAGAAAATTATATGCGTACTTAAAAGAAGTAGAAGTCGAAAAATTAGCTACTTATCAAGAAATTATAGGGGGAGGGATTAAAGCTTCATTTAACAACTATACAGTTGAGGTTGGATCTGCAAAAATGCTTGGAATTTTAGAAAATGATACAGTAAATAAAACGACGGTTCATGTATCCATAAACGGAGTTTATAAAGGTTTTTATGAATTTAAAAATTTATACAGAAAGGGCGTTTCCGAACTTTTTAATACTTTAAAAACCACTTATACTTTAGGAATTTTATCTGGAGATAACGATGGGGAACGTAGTGCTTTGACCCGTATGTTGCCGCAAAATACGGAAATGCTTTTTAACCAAAAGCCGGATCAAAAACTAAAATATATTCAGGATTTACAAGCTCAGGGCAAAAATGTGATGATGGTGGGTGACGGATTAAATGATTCGGGTGCACTTACAGTCAGTAATGTTGGAATCGCTGTGAGTGAGAATGTAAATGTATTTTCCCCAGCTTGTGATGCTATATTAGACGCTCAAGCCTTTTATAAATTGTCTAATTTTTTAGCTTTTTGTAAATCGTCTATAACTACTATAAAAATTAGTTTTGGTTTATCTATTTTTTACAATATTATAGGATTAACTTTTGCCTGTATGGGTATGTTGTCACCATTAATTGCGGCTGCTATAATGCCAATTTCTACAATCAGTATTGTAAGTTTTGTTACACTAACTACTAATATAAAAGCCAAAAAAATGGGCGTTTTATCCTAATTTATTAATAAAGAAAAAGACACGCACAGCGTGTCTTTTTTTTATAATCTAGAAATTAAATATTCCATGTCTTAAAACATGATAAATGTCATATTATGCTGTTTTTTAGTGGGATAGTGATAAAAGTCATGTGATAAAATTTACTTCAGCTCTACTTTTGAATAAGAAAAAAAATCACAGGTATGAGCGTAATTTATGTATTAATTAGTATAAGTATTGTGGTAGCCTCCGCATTTTTATACGCCTTTATAAGAGCCGTCCGTAGCGGTCAGTTTGATGATGATTATACACCATCTGTCCGTATACTTTTTGACGACGAGTTAAAACAATCAGATAAACAATCCGTAAAGCAAATAGAAACTAAAAATTAATTATGGAAGTACAACAATTTTATTACGACAACAAAATTGTAAAGAAGTTCCTTTATGCTACGTTGTTTTTTGGAGTAATAGGTATGCTAGTAGGTTTATTAGTAGCGGTATTATACTTATTTCCAAATTTAACAGATGGAATTTCTTGGTTAAGTTACGGTAGACTTAGACCTTTACACACAAATGCTGTAATTTTTGCATTCGTAGGAAATGCAATTTTTGCCGGAATTTATTATTCTCTACAGCGCTTACTAAAAACAAGAATGTATAGCGATGTGCTATCTAACATAAACTTTTGGGGATGGCAAGTTGTATTATTAGCAGCAGCTATTTCTTTACCCTTAGGTTATACATCATCTAAAGAATATGCAGAATTAGAATGGCCAATAGATATTGGAATTGCTGTAGTTTGGGTGGTATTTGGTATCAATATGATCATGACGATTTTAAGAAGAAGAGAACGTCATTTATATGTTGCTATATGGTTTTACTTAGCCACATTTATAACGGTAGCTGTACTTCATATTTTTAACTCTTTAGCTTTACCAGTTAGTGCAATGAAATCGTACTCGGTTTATGCAGGGGTTCAAGATGCTTTAGTACAATGGTGGTACGGACATAATGCAGTAGCCTTTTTCTTAACTACTCCGTTTTTAGGTTTAATGTATTACTTTTTACCTAAAGCAGCAAACCGTCCTGTTTATTCGTATCGATTATCAATCATTCACTTTTGGTCTTTAATCTTTATTTATATCTGGGCTGGTCCTCACCACTTATTATATTCAGCCTTACCAGAATGGGCGCAAAATTTAGGAGTAGTATTCTCAATCATGTTAATTGCTCCATCTTGGGGAGGTATGATCAACGGTTTATTAACTCTTAGAGGAGTTTGGGATAAAGTTCGCGTAGATCCTGTTTTAAAATTCTTTGTAGTGGGGATTACAGGATACGGAATGGCAACTTTTGAAGGTCCTATGCTTTCTCTAAAAAATGTAAATGCAATTGCTCACTTTACAGACTGGATTGTAGCTCACGTACACGTAGGTGCATTGGCATGGAACGGATTTATGACTTTTGGGATGGTGTATTGGTTAATTCCTAGAATGACAAAAACGCAACTATGGTCTACTAAATTAGCAAACTTCCATTTCTGGATTGGTACTTTAGGTATTATCTTATATACGCTTCCATTATATGTAGCTGGATTTAATCAAGCTTTAATGTGGAAACAATTTAACCCTGACGGATCTTTAGTTTACGGTAACTTCCTAGAAACGGTTACGCAAATAATGCCCATGTATTGGATGCGTGCCATTGGTGGAACTTTATATATAATTGGATTATTTGTTCTAATCTATAACATTATTAAAACGGTTAAGGCCGGAAGTCCTATTGAGGATGAATTAGCAGAAGCACCAGCTTTAGCACCAATTTCAAGTAAAAGACTAAAAGGAGAAAAATGGCACGGATGGATTGAGCGTAGACCAATTCAATTAACAATTTTAGCAACTGTAGCCATTTTGATAGGAGGGGTTATTCAAATTATACCAACATTAGTAGTAAAATCTAACATTCCAACTATTACATCTGTTAAGCCATATACTCCGCTAGAATTAGAAGGTAGGGATATTTACATTAGAGAAGGTTGCGTAGGCTGCCACTCACAAATGATCCGTCCGTTCCGTTCTGAAGTTGCTCGTTATGGGGAATATTCAAAATCTGGAGAATATGTTTACGACCATCCATTTTTATGGGGATCTAAACGTACAGGACCAGACTTAATGAGAGTAGGAGGTAAGTACAACGACAACTGGCACTACAACCACATGTGGGATCCGCAAAGTACATCTTCTGGTTCTATCATGCCAGGTTATAAATGGTTATTCGATAATAAAGCGGCTGACCATTCGGACATCGAAAAGAAAATGGAAGTTATGGCCAGCTTAGGAGTTCCTTATACTAAAGAGGATATTGCTAATGCACGTAAGAGCATGGCAGAACAAGCTTCTAAAATCGAAGATAACTTACGTCAAGATCCTGACTTTGTTAAGAGTGACGAGCGTAGTCGTAAAAAAGCACAAGAACAAGGACAAGAGTATGTGGACATTAAAAGCCGTGAAATTGTTTCTTTAATTGCTTATCTACAACGCTTAGGTACCGATATTAAAATCAAAAATCAAGAGGAATCAGATAAATAACATTTACTATGCTAAAATTTATCAAACATAATATGGAGACTATATTGGGTATTGAGATATACCCAATTATCTCCCTCCTTATTTTCTTTACCTTTTTTATAGCTCTTTACATTTGGGTATTTACCTATAAAAAAGAAACAATTAAAGAAATGAGCGCTATTCCATTAGAGGATAATTGTGTTACTAATCCTGAAAAATAATAAAAAATGAAAAAGTTTTTTCCATTATATGTTAGGGTTCCTTTACTGTTAACTGCTTTCTATTTTTTTGTAGAATATTTAGTAGACTCGGGAGATAAACCATCCTTTGTAAAGTACCCTATCGTCCTAGTTCTTCACGCACTTTTTATCTTCATTTTAATTGCGATTGAAATTCTAAATCACGCATCTAACAAAGTCTTAAATGCTATTTTAACTCCGGAACAAAAAGCAGAACAAGAGGCTGAGGATAATAAACCAATCACACAAAAAGAGTGGTACAAAAAGTTAATGTCTAAGCTTACACGTTCTGCTACTACAGCGGAGGAGGAGCAAGCAATTTTAACAAGCCACGAGTATGACGGAATTAAAGAACTAGATAATTTACTTCCGCCTTGGTGGGTAGCTCTATTTTATGTTACCTTTTTATTTGGTGTTATTTACTTAGCAAAATACCATTTATTTGGTGGAGATAACCAAGAACAAGAATATGTAAAAGAAGTAGCTCAAGCAGAAAAAGATATTGCGCTTTATAAGTTAACAGCTCCAGATACAAAAAATGTAGATAATGTAGAATTGTTGACAGATCCTGCAGATTTAGCCAAAGGGAAAGCGATTTTCGAGACCAATTGTATTGCCTGTCACAGAGCAGATGGTGGAGGAGCCATAGGTCCAAACCTAACCGATGCGTATTGGATTTTAGGCGGAGATATTAAACACGTATTTAATACCATTACAGAAGGTGGACGCTCAGGAAAAGGTATGGTGCCATGGAAAGACATTATAAAACCCTCAGATATAGAAAAAGTCGCAAGTTATGTTTTAAGTCTTCAAGGTACAAACCCAGTAGATCCTAAAGAACCAGAAGGAGATTTATTTGAAAATCCTAATGAAAAAGCTGCTCCAGCAGAGGCAGCTACACCAAGTAAAGATTCTACTTCAATTCAAACCGTTGCAGTAATCCCATAATTAAATTTCAAATTCAAATCTGCTCAAATAGCCATAGTGTTTGGGCAGATTTTTAAAATTATAGACTATGTCTAATCTAAAGGATGAAAGTTTTAGAGATAGCATTTCTACTGTCGATAAACAAGGAAAGAGAGTATGGGTTTATCCCAAAAAACCAAAAGGCAAATTTTACAAAAACCGCAAAATAGTAAGTTATTTTTTATTGGCGCTTTTATTTATAGCTCCATTTATAAAAATTAACGGTAATCAATTTTTATTATTCAATATCCTAGAGCGTAAATTCTCAATTTTTGGATTTCCGTTTTGGCCACAAGATTTTTATTTAGTTGTCATTCTAATGATAATTGGTGTGGTAGGTCTAACCCTTTTTACCGTGGCATTTGGTCGTATTTTTTGCGGCTGGATTTGTCCACAAACCATATTTATGGAAATGGTGTTTAGACGTATTGAATTTTGGATTGAGGGCGACCGAAACGCTCAAATTAAATTAAACAAACAACAGTGGAATTCAGAAAAAATCAGAAAAAAAGTCAGTAAATGGTTCCTGTTTTTTATTGTTTCCTTTTTTATTGCCAATATATTTTTAGCCTATTTAATGGGCAGTGATGTAGTTTTAGACATGATCCGTAAAGGACCGTTCCATAACACATCTACACTTATCAGTTTATTAATCTTTACCGCAGTTTTCTATTTTATATACATTTGGTTTAGAGAGCAAGTATGTTTAATAGCTTGTCCTTACGGCCGTTTACAAGGCGTTTTGCTAGACAATAAAAGTGTTGTAGTGGCCTACGATTACATAAGAGGCGAAGGGCAAACCGGTAGAGCAAAACTTAAAAAAGGTGAAGACCGAGACACTTTAGGTAAAGGCGATTGTATAGACTGTAAACTTTGCGTACACGTTTGCCCAACCGGAATAGATATTAGAAACGGAACGCAGCTAGAATGTATTAACTGTACCGCTTGTATAGACGAGTGTAACACCGTAATGGAATCTATTCATAAACCTAAAGGTTTAATACGTTACGCCTCTGAGGACGAAATTGCTAAAAAGGAAAAATTCGTTTTTACTGCTAGGATGAAAGGCTACATAGCTGTACTTGTAATCCTTATCGGTTTTTTAATCGGGACTTTATTTTTAAGAAGTAGTGTAGAGGCTAACATCCTTAGACTTCCAGGTCAATTATACGAACATAAAGGCGAAAACATTTCCAACGTATTCACTTTTAAAATGGTAAATAAAACCAACCAAGACTATACAAACATTACATTAAAACTTGCCAATATGGCAGGAGATGTAAAATTAGTAGGAAACCAAAATCCAACCATTCCTAGTCAAGGAATGATACAAGGAACTTTGTTTATCGAAATTAAAGAAACAACATTAAATCAAGACAAAACACCAGTGGTTATAGAGGTTTACAGCAACAACCAGTTAATAGAAACTGCTAAAACAAACTTTCTAAGCCCACGCATGTTCTAACAATTAATCCCAAAAACCAAGAAACCATGAAATTAAATTGGGGAACAAGCATTGTAATAGCCTTTGCACTATTCATGCTATTTATATTACAATTTGTATTCAAAGTTCAATCAAACAGTCAGTACGACCACGAAATGGTAACCGAGGACTATTATAAAAAGGAGATGAACCTAAATGCAGAAATCAATCAAAAGCAAAACGCACAACATCTCGAAAATCCATTACAGGTTTATGACACCAAACAAGGGATTATAGTTGTATTTCCTAGCAACTTTAAACCCGACCAAATAACAGGAACCATTTCCCTATACAGACCGTCTAACCAGAAGTTAGATTTTAGTTTACCAATACAACTAACTTCGCATAATTTGCTTATACCTAAAGAAAAATTGGTTAGCGGTCTTTGGGAAATTTCCCTACAATGGGACTATCAAAACAAAAAATACTTAAATCAACAAGATATAACCGTAGAATAGCCATGATACTAGGTGCCTTTTTACTCGGCCTTTTTAGTTCCTTACATTGCGTAGGCATGTGCGGCCCAATAGTTATGATGTTGCCTTTAAACCACAAATCCAAAACTCAAAAATATGTACAACTAGCCCTATACCATGTAGGTAAACTGCTATCCTATGGCATACTTGGGTTAGTATTCGGACTTTTTGGTAAAGGTTTATTTTTAGCAGGCGTACAACAAAACCTATCCATAATTTTAGGAATATCCATGATTGTTTTTACACTCGTGCCCGAGAAAAAATTAGCCCAATTTAACTTATCAAAACCTATTTACAAACTCATACAAAAACTAAAATCCACCTTAGGGCAGCAGTTTCATAAAAAAAGTAATACCACATTATTTTTAATCGGAACCTTAAACGGATTCCTACCTTGTGCCTTGGTGTACATCGCTCTATTTGGCGCCACCACCGCACAAAACGTAACCCAATCCGTGGCATATATGGCAAGTTATGGCCTAGGCACCATTCCCTTATTGACCCTCGTAGCGCTTGGAGCCCACCAACTCAAAAGCCTTACAAAAACCAAATATTCCTATCTCATCCCTATATTCAGCATAACCCTTGGGCTGCTGTTTATAGTCAGAGGCTTAGGTCTTGCCATACCCTATGTATCCCCAAGCGTGGTAAATTTATTAATCGGCGCAAACGTACACTGCTACTAAAAAAACACCTCTTTTAAACCCGCAATTTAAAAGAGGTGTTTTATTTTTTTGGGCGTTCCCGCCACAAAAACTCCTACCGTCGTTTTTTACCGGTCGCGTGTTCTGCACTCGCTTTTTAAAACTCCAGTTCCTTACGTTTTAAAAGAGCTCAAACAAATGCTCCACCCGCTAACGCAAAGCAAAAAATGTAAATATTTTCATTATATTTACTTCAACCAATTCATATTTAAATCATTTTGAAAAACTTTATAACCTTACAAAAAAATCAAAATAAAATAAGTTTCTATTTATTCCTACTAATCTGTATAGGTGTAATCATTTTTGGACCAGAAAGCGTGTTTAAAGAATCAAACTTTTTAATCAATCTAGTTTTTAAATTTGTGATTGTTTTATTTACCTATTTACTTTTAGATTTTGGAATCCAAATCAGCTTATATAAAGATAAATTGGTAGTTGGTAATTACCATAGTTTATTTAAAAGGTTTGTATCAACGCAACAAATCATATTATCTGAGGATGTACAAGTAAAAATCAAACAAAATCACAAAAAGTATTTTGAGATCTTTTTAGTATCAGGTAATCAAGAGGTATTTATAGAAGCCTTTCCAAATAAAATCCCTGCCGAAAAAAAAGCTCAGGAATTAGAAGGTAAAATCTTTTCGTTTTTAGATGTAAATAACCCAAAGCTTATTTAAATTTTAGGCGGAGCGCGTTAGGGATTGCAGCGGCATCCTTTTGTTACAAAGGCTGAGGTTTACTGAAGGTTTTGTAATAAAAGATACAGCGGAAAGCCCGGCGCTTGCGCAACGCCCAACTAAAAGTAAATAAAAAAGCCCACCATGTTGGGTGAGCTTTATATGCTAAACGGGTACTTTTCGGGCGTGTTCTCGTTCCCATACGCGGTGTCCCTTCATTACGGTTACCATGGTTTGGGTAAAGTTTTTGTACTTACTTTCCTGTACTACTCCTTTGTCAACTTCTACAAAGGATTTTTCCAGTAATTTATCGGTTTCTTTTGCAAAACAAACGGCTTTACAATGTCTATACGCCTCGTTTATAAAGGCAAAATAATCTGGATTTTTCATCAAAGCCTCCGTAGCTCCGCTTGGTGTGTAAACAGCGTCGTAGCAAACCGAAGCTTCGGTGTCGTACGTGTGCTGAATCTCTGCCGTGTCGCCCTCGGCAAACGTAAAGGTCCCTACATTTGGTGCTATTAAAACAGCCTCGGCCCCTTCTTTTTCTAATGCATTTTTTAAAGCATCTACGCTGGCTTTGGATGTGCCTTTTTCCAACATAAAAGCTACTTTACGAGTCTCAATAGTACCTTCACCAGGTTTAACTTCCATGCTTAAGGCTTCGGATTTTTCGACCTCTAACGTTTTAGGTTTAATAGGATATTCCGGATGGTTTTGTCTGGCAAATTTTAATGTTAATTCGTCCAACTCTTTTGGAGGCACAATGTTTAAATTATCGCCCACTTTTTTAGCTAAATCGCCATCTATTTGATTTAAAATAGCTACTTGACGTTCTCTAATTTTAGGATCGTTAACTTTACTTAGCTCAAAAGACAATGCATCTATAATATGTTGCTGCTCGTGTGGTTTTTGTGATTTAAAAAACAATCGTGCTTGCGAAAAATGATCGGCAAACGAGTCGCTACGGGCTCTTACTTTTTGCGCATCAATTTTTTCTTTATGCGATTCAAATCCGGTTTCGCCTTTTAACATGGCATGGTACGGGCAACCTTGCGCTTTACTGTTTGGGAAATAACTTACGTCTCCTTTTAAAATATCGACTTTCCCAAAACCGTCTTTTTGGTTGTTGTACTTGTTGTTTACCGGACGGTTTATAGGCAGTTCATGAAAATTAGGCCCACCTAATCTGTAATTTTGAGTATCCATGTACGAGAAAATTCGGCCTTGTAAAAGCGGATCGTTACTTACATCGATTCCTGGAACTAAACGTCCGGGATCAAAAGCAGATTGCTCGGTTTCGGCAAAAAAGTTTTCTGGATTTCTATTTAAAGTCATGGTTCCAACCAATTGCACCGGAACTAATTCTTCCGGAACTAATTTGGTAGGATCTAAAATATCGAAAGAGTATTTAAGTTCATCTTCCTCGGGTATTAATTGCACGCCCAAATCCCATTGCGGGAAATTACCTTTATCAATAGCTTCCCATAAATCTTGACGATGAAAATCGGAATTATATCCTGAAATTTTCTGTGCTTCTTGCCATGCTACACCGTGAACCCCTAATTTAGGCTTCCAATGAAATTTAACAAAAGTACCTTTACCTTCCTTATTCACTAATTTAAACGTGTGCACACCAAAACCTTCCATCATACGTAAGGAACGCGGAATGGCTCTGTCGGACATGGCCCACATAATCATATGTGCCGATTCGGGCATTAAGGAAACAAAATCCCAAAAAGTATCATGGGCTGAAGCCGCTTGTGGAATTTCATTATGAGGTTCAGGTTTCACTGCATGAACTAAATCAGGGAAGTTCATGGCGTCTTGTATAAAAAATACCGGAATGTTGTTTCCTACCAAATCGTAGTTTCCTTCTTCGGTATAAAATTTAACACTAAATCCACGAACGTCTCGTGCCAAATCGGTGGAACCTTTAAAACCTGCAACGGTTGAAAAGCGTACAAAAACGGGAGTTTTAACTCCTTTTTGTAAAAAATGAGCTTTGGTATATTTAGATAAATCTCCTGTCATTTCAAAAACACCATGCGCAGCAGATCCTCGAGCATGAACCACACGCTCTGGAATACGCTCACGATCAAAATGCATGAGCTTGTCTAGATAAATATGATCTTGTTGTAAGGATGGACCTCTATCTCCGGCTTTTAAGGAATTGTTGTTGTCGTGAATTAAAACCCCATCGTTGGTAGTTAAACCTTTACCAGCGTTATCAACCACGTGTTGATCTATCTGGTCAATTTTGGAATTCGTATTTTTATTTTTTCCCATTTTTACCCATTTTTACCCGTTTTAGCTTCCGTTTTAACCTCACTTTTTTTAGTCTCCTCTTTTTTATCTGTTGCTTTTGTGTTTTTAGAAACATTAGTCGATTTTTCTTCTTTTTTATCTTTTGTAGCCTCCGTTTTTTTATCGGAATCCTTCTCCTCAGGAACTGTAGTTTTGGCTAAGTCTCCTAACAATTTATCGGCTGCTTTTTCTTCTTTTAATAAATCCTGAAGCATAGTTTTAGCTTCTTTATGCCCTAAAAGTTGAGCGTACGTAACCATAGTATCGTAAGATGCAATCTCATAATGTTTTACTTTTCTGCAAGCAGCAATAATTCCAGCATCGCGCACATGCCCCGGTTCCGTTCCTTTAATAATACCTTCGCCTTCTTTTAAAAGTCCTGCCATAGCATCACACTTTTCTTCTTCGGCCTTAACCCCAATACTTTTAAATATATCTTTTAAACTTTTAACCTGAGCTTTAGTCTCTTTTAAATGGTCTTTTAAGGCGTTTTTTAAATCCTTAGATGTAGCATTTTCAATCATTAAAGGCAATGCATCTACTAAAGCATTTTCTGCCCATAAAGCATCTTTTAAGCAATCTTCAAATAAATCATTTAAAGACGATGCCGCTCCTCTTTTTGGTTTAATCTGTTCTTTATCAGCCATAATTAAAGTTTTTAATGATTACTAGTAATTAATACAATGCTATAATAAACTGACTAAAAAATATAATATTGTAAATATTAACGTATAAAAAGAATTTGTTTGTTTTGATTAACAGATGATTATCCGTGTTAAATTAAGTCATGTATTACGTTAGGGCGTTCCCGCTACAAAAACTCCTAGCGTCGTTTTTTACCGGTCGCGTGTTCCGCACTCGCTTTTTAAAACTCCAGTTCCTTACGTTTTAAAAGAGCTCAAACAATT
>CAVBJB010000021.1:0-14662 GCA_963595625.1 Lachnospiraceae bacterium
ATATTGGGTATAAAAAACTTGGAAAAAAAGTTTTAATATTTTGTTTGTCAATCGTTTTTCGGAACATTAAATGAGTAATCGAAATCATAACCCAGTTAATTATCAAAGCAGAAACAACTAAAGACATTAAAACATCAAAAGCTTCATCCGGCATAATTTTATTTACAATAATACACAAACCTACAAATGCAGCACTTATTAAGGTAGCATTTACTGGAACTGAATTTTTATTTAATTTTTTTAAAAATGCTGGAGCATTACCCTGGTCAGCTAAACCAAATAACATTCTAGAGTTACTGTAAACACAACTGTTATATACACTTAATGCAGCTGTTAAAACAATTAAGTTTAATACATTTGCTATAAGTTTAGAAAAATAAATTGTATATCCAAATACATCAAATTGTAAGGTTTTTAAATTATCAAATACAGTTACAAAAGGGCTAGTATCTGGAGAAATAGTTTTCCAAGGAGCTAAAGAAAATAAAATAACTAGAGCGCCTACGTAAAAAATCAAAATTCTGTAAATAACTTGATTTGTAGCTTTTGGGATGGTCTTTTCAGGATGATCTGCTTCAGCAGCCGTTATACCAATTAATTCTAAACCACCAAAGGAAAACATAATCATAGCCATGGCAGCCAGTAACCCTTGATACCCCTCAGCAGAATTTTCAAAAATTCCTTTCGGGAAAAATCCACCGTCATTCCAAAGATTATTAATTGTAGCTTGTTCTCCACCTGTTCCGGATAGTAATAAATACGATCCAAACACAATCATCGCAATGATGGCTAACACTTTTATTATAGAAAACCAAAATTCAGCTTCCCCAAATAATTTAACGGAACCTAAATTTATTGCATTTATAGTTATAAAGAAGAATAATGATGAAACCCAAAGTGGAATTTCAGGCCACCAAAACTGTACATATTTACCTATGGCAGTCAACTCGGCCATACTTACTAAAATATATAAAATCCAATAATTCCAACCCGAAGCAAAACCTGCGAAATTACCTAAATATTTGTTTGCAAAATGACTAAAACTCCCCGAAACAGGTTCGTGTACTACCATTTCACCTAATTGGCGCATTATAAAAAATGCAATAATTCCAGCTAATCCATAACCTATAATTACCGATGGACCTGCCAAAACGGCTGCTTTACCTATTCCTAAAAATAATCCTGTTCCAATGGCACCTCCTAATGCTATTAATTGAATGTGTCGATTGGATAATCCGCGTTTTAAATCCGATTCTTTTTTAATTTCTTGATCTTTCAACTCCAAAAATATTTGATTTTGGATAAAGATAACCAATTTTAACAAGGTTACAACTTCTATTTTAGTAAGATGTAACAACATTAAAAGTTAAATTGATTTTCACTTAGTTAAAATTTATATAAACACTTTAACTATAACACTATAAACACCTAAAAAATAGTTAAACGCATCTTAACAAACTTGTCTCAAATGAATACTTTACTCAAGTTTTGTAATTTTACTGCTTGCAAAAAACACTAATTGTTGAGCTCTTAAATTATGAAAATACTAGAAGTTAATGATTCTCTTCAAGAAAAATTGTTTCTAAATTTACCTGATAAACTTTATAAAGATGATTCTAATTGGATAAAACCACTAAATCACGATATACAAAAAATTTTCAATACAAATAAAAATAAGTTATACAGTAAAGGTGGAAAAGCTGTACGATTTAACTTATTTGACTCGCAAAAAAATCATATAGGACGAATTGCTGCTTTTGTAAACCCTAAGTACGAAGCCGGAATGGTAGGTGGGTTCGGTTTTTTTGAATGTATTAACAACCAAGAGGCTGCAAATTTACTTTTTGAGAGTGCTAAAAACTGGCTTGAACAATTTGACATACAAACCATGGATGGTCCCATTAATTTTGGTGAAAGAGATCAATTTTGGGGATTACTAATTGAAGGTTTTCATGAACCTTTGTATGGGATGAACTATAATCCTGAATATTACCAAGATTTATATTATAATTATGGATTAAAAACCTATTACAATCAAGAGTGTTTTGCTAAAAATTTATCGGAAGGTTTTAGAGAAAAATTTCATATTCAACATAAAGAAATTACCGAAATAGGTGGTTTTAGAGCTGAGCATATTAAAACAAATAATCTAGATAAATACGCTAAGGATTTTCAGGAAATTTATAATTTGGCTTGGGCTACTCATGGCGAAGGTAAAGAACTTACCTTACAACAAGCGCAAAACATCTTTAAATCAATGAAGGCTGTTATTCAAGAAGAAATTGTTTGGTTTGTATATAAAGACGATAAACCCGTTGCCTTTTGGTTAAACCTACCCGATCTAAATCAGTACTTTAAATTTTTAAAAGGAAAATTTAGTATTCTACATAAGATTTATTTTTTACTCTTAAAAAAGTTTAGAAAAAACAAACGTATCATTGGGATTGTTTTTGGTGTTATACCTGAATATCATGGTACAGGTGTTGATAGTTTTATGATTATAGAAGGTTGTAAAGTTATTCACGACAAATTAAAATATAACGATTATGAAATGCAATGGATCGGTGATTTTAACCCTAAAATGATAAAAGTGGCACAAAATTTAGATTCGAGTTTAAGCAGACGCCTTCGAACGTATCGATACCATTTTGATCTTTCTAAAACTATTGAAAGACATCCTTTTATATAAACAAAAATCCCTCAAAAAAACATTTTGAGGGATTTTTTATTAATTTAAAATTTTTCGTGAATCTAATTCTTCAGTCACCAACTTATATAGTTCTGGATTATATTTTTGAATCATTTGCCAAGCAGCACTATCATAGGGTTGTTGGTACATTTTCTCGATAAATTGGTTTAAAATATCAGACTTCCATTTTTTAGTTTTATTTATATCTGATTGGTACAAACTAAATTCAATTACAAATTTTTGAAAATAATAATTGGTATGTTCAAAATCTACTATTTCTAGTTGCTGTATTGCGTTTAAAAGAGTATCCGTAGTATACCTTCTGGATTTAACTTCCGTACAAATGGTTTGTATGTGAGGGTTGTCAGGAAATTTTCTTCTTAAAAAATAAAAAGAAGCCCAACGCAAACACATTTTTAATAGTAAGGGAATAAAAAACAAGAACATACATCCCACCAAAAATAGTACAGCCACAAACAGTTCTTGATAAATCAATTTTAAAACTTTAAAGTAATACGTGTTATTACTTATTGCCACTTGACCAATTTCTGCATTTTTAATCCTCTTATTTACCTCGAACTTAAATTGATTAAAATACAAGGAATCCATTTTTTGATACGGTGTGAATTTTAAATTCTTAAAAACGGTATCATTTAGGAATTCATAATCGGATAGCTGAATTTCACTCGCAGCATATAAAAGCGTATTAGAATTAAATTTTTCTTCCGATTTTGATTGTGCGCTTTTATATAAGGCATTAGCCTCTAAACCTTGTTTTAAAACTAAAGCATCATTTTTAACTTTTGATTTAATCCTTGAAAATTGTAAACTATCAAAGGCTTTATACTTAAACGTTGTATCGTATGCTACTAAATCTTTGCTTTGCCTGTTAACAGATGCGCTATCTATATCTAATATAAATTGCGCCAATTCAATTTTTTTATAATCTTGTAATGCATTTAAAACACTCCCAGAAAATGTACGATGGATTAAAGGCTGAGCTATTAAAAAACTAAACAATCCTACTAAAAAAATGCGCAACCAAGTGGCTGGATAAAGCCAAGTAAAGTACTTAAAAAACTTAAAGTACGGACTTAAATTTTCTTTATTGGGTAATAATTTAGGTGTTAGCGTGTATAGAATAAAAATATACAATTGCGAAAAAATAAAGGTAAATACACCAGCTAAAAAAACGGATAAAAACACGTGTTCTATAATTGTATTTACAAAAATATAGAGACTGTAAAAGGTTAAAAAAAACAAACCTAACACTACAAGACCTACAATTTTTAATACAAATGGCGTCGTTCTTTTATTTTTCTGAAGCAAAACTCCATCCTCTCCACTTAAATAATTTATAAAGAGCTCGATTTTATTGATTGGCTTCATGGTCAGATACTTTTTTTATGTAAGAATCTAAATCCGAATCTATTTTATTTTTTTCTTGTTCTTTATATTTCTCTATGGCGTAATCTGTAATTTCTTTTTGAACCTCGCTTAATCGAGCTTTTTCATAAATCATTTTGTCAGCCTCTAAATTAACTACTGTATGTTTTTCAATTTTATTTTTATCCGATGTAAAATCCGGTTTTAATTGAATTCCTCTTTCTGCTAAAATTAAATCATCTCTATTTTCAGCCATATAATCATATGGCGTTTTATGCATCATCATTTTAAAGAAAATTGGCGTAAGCTCAATAGTCATAAAAAGTAAAGTGATAAAAAGTGTAATTTCCCACCCAGCAATTTCATGAGCTTTCTGAATTCGGATTAAAAGTCCATCCAAACCAGCACCTTTTCTCTCGGCTGCAGCAACATCAGCAATACGCTCAGTTTCAAATTTGGCTAAATCCTCTTGACTTTTTTTATACTCCGGAGTATTACGTAGCTCTGTAATTTCTTTTTCTACAATTTCTGCCTGACGTTCCAGTTGTTTTGCACGTGGTCCGTATGCAGCGCCGTTGCCGTTTAACCCCGTAATTTCACGCTGTACATCTTCTCTCAATTTCATAGATTGAGTTACTTTATCGTCTATGCGCTTTTGAATTTCAGAAATTTCTTTTTTGGTTCCTTCAGATTTTTTTCCAAAATTAGTATTTGCCTGTTCAATTAATAGTTGCTTTTCTTTTTCTTGTTCTTTTTGAATGGCTAAATTAATTTCAGTCTGAAACATTCGTATTTCAAACGGTTTAGAAATGGTAATTGCAATAATCATCCCCATAATAATACGTGGAAACGCAGATTTAAATTTTTTCCACGTAATTGTATCACTACCGTCTGGTTTACCGGTGCTCGTTACAATAAAACGGTCAATATTATAAATTACTAGTCCCCAAATAATACCAAAAATTATAGATAATACTAAAGTTGTGGTGTCTAAAGGTGACTCTAGCATAACCCCTGCATGTTCTGGAGTAATAACATCCACCACTTTCTTAGAGAAAATGGTATAAAACGCATACCCACCCGCAAGACCTGCCATTAAGCCCGTGGCAATAATTACACCTCCTAAACAAAAATATTTTATTTGGTCCGAGTAGGTTGCTCGTTCCAATAAATAGGCGTCTCCTCCGGCCGCTTTCCAAAATAATTTCATTAAGCCACTTGCCTTAGGCAATTGATAATACTCTTGTGTGTTCATAAAAACTGATCGATATTAAATTTTGATTGATTGATTTTAATTTGATGATTTATTATTTTGGAAGAAGCATTCATCTCCGCCTTAGGTTCCCTAAATATTACTTCGTTTAAAATTTGGTGTTTTTTATTAAACATAAAAACCGAAAAAGGATAAAACAAAACCTCCGCATGAACTAAAACATTTCCAGAATCTTTTTTTTCAACCTTAGCATCCATTTCATAATGTTGTGCTAACGCTTCAAAATCAATTTTATGTTCTATAACATTTTTTATACCAAAAATTTTAAGAGTATAAGACTCCGATAAATTTCTATTCAAATAAAAAGCTTCCTCAGTATAAAAACGCTGACCGTTTACCTCATAAAACAAAACATTGCTAAATGCGGGTATAATTTTACAATAAGTATTGTTAAAGTGTAATACAGAATCGTAACCAAACCCTTGATCCACAACCTGTAATCTATTCAGGATTAAAAATTTTAAATATCTAAAACCAATTCCTAAATAAAGTAATACGGTTAATATGCTATTTCTCATTTCATATAATTACAAGCAAAGTAAAAGAATAAAACGTTACGATTAACGTAGATAATTATGCTTTTTAGTTAAATTATTTTATTAATTTTAACAATATAAATCAAACAGATTATGAAATTTAAACTAATATACACTCTTCTATTCCTCCTTTTTTCATTTCCTTTAATTGCACAAACCGTATATCGTACTCCATCCGGAACCAAATTTCATACCGCAAATTGCAGAAGCATAAAAAATGTTTCTTCTCAAATAAATATAGACGATGCGTATAAATTACAATTAAGTCCTTGTTCTATTTGTAAACCAAACTCGTCAAATGTTACAAAAACAAATTCCTTTTTAGGAAATAAACCAGTAGGTATTCAGCAAGACGAACTTAAAGGGAGTAATGCAAATGCTAAACAATGCACTAGTAAAACTAAAAAAGGGCTACGTTGTAAAAACACTACAAAAAATAAAAACGGACGTTGCCATAAACACGATAAATAAAGTGGTACAAGTTTTGTTAACACTTGTTAGAAATAGTAACTTAGCCACTAAATAAATTAACTCGTGAAAACACTAATTGCATTTGTATATACAGCCTTAGCTTGTGTTACATTACAAGCTCAAAATACAATTAAAGAAAGAAAAGTTGTACAGGTTTTAGCGCCTCAAACCTTATTTTTAAACAGTATTACAAACGGGACCATAGGTGGTGTAAACCGTTCGATACTCGAGGTAAAACTTCCTAAAAACACAGTCGAGTGGTATTATTCTTTCTCTACCTCTAAGGATATGTCTGCCTCTCCATCCTTAAATTTACTTTCACAAATAACAAAACTGTACGATCCTACGGGGATCACTGCAATGGCAACGACTGCCTTATTTACACCAAACGGAGTTAGCGTTTGCGATATTTATTTATTAGATAAATCAAATGCCGAAGGCTTTTTAGGTAAAAAAGAAGGTTGGACAAATACCTATAAATACATTGCATCTGGAACTCGCGAAAATTTTACAAACGGGACCATTAACATCAACAACATTAAATCGGGGAACTACTTTTTAGGTTTTAAAAATCCAAGTTACACAGATGGATTAAGTGTTACCGTAGAAGTTGTGGCTATTGTGGAAGAAGTAAAAACAATTGAAACCTCTGACGCTCAAAAAAAAGCGACACTTTTTACAAATCTTGCAAACAAAGCGTATACAGAAAAAGCTTACGACAAAGCATTAGAACTTTACCACAAAGTTATCGAGTTAAATCCAACCCAAAATGTATATCACAAAACCGGATTTATCTATTTAATTAACCAAAATTATATTACAGCAATCGATCATTATTCAAACGCAATTATACTCGCTAAAAAGAACAAAAACGCGAAAGAATTATTACAAAGTTACGCGCAAGTTCTTACAAATTACAATCAAAATAACGAGCCTTTAGAGGGTTCTCAAGACGTTTTACATCTACTTCAAACCGAGATTAAAAACCTAAAATAATGATCCCAAAAACCAATGCCATTCGTATTTTAGAACAAGCGCAAATTCCGCATTTGGTTAAAGAATACCAAGTAGACCAGGACGATTTAAGTGCTCAACATGTTGCAGAATCCCTAGGCATTGCCCCAGAAACTATTTATAAAACGCTGGTTTTAAAAGGTCAAAAAGATCCCTTTTTAGTAGTCCTAATTCCGGCAAACGCAAACCTAGATTTAAAAAAAATAGCCAAAATATCAGGCAACAAAAACTGCGAAATGTTACCTCTTAAAGACCTCCTACAAACCACCGGATACATACGCGGCGGCTGTTCTCCTATTGGAATGAAAAAACTTTTTCCTACCTACATCGAGGAAATGGCAACGCTAGAGGAAAAAATCACCTTCTCAGCCGGAAAAAGAGGACTTCAAATCGAGCTTAATCCTAACGATTTATCTACCCTTACAAAGGCTAAATTTGCCGATTTAATTTTATAAGGAGCGTTAACACCAAACATTACACTAGCTTTTTCAACCTGTGTTTCGCTGTATCTTTTAGTAGGACAAAATCCTACTAAAAGGATGCCGCTACACCCAGGGCTAGACATGGATTTCATGGCAAAAGTTAACAATTACAAAAACTACGTTTTAAAAAGAATTAGGTAAATTTGTAAAAACAAGGCCTATGAAACCTTCATACGTATTTTGCCTCGAGGCACTATCAAACACAAATCAAAACGCACCAAGTAAACTTTTACCATGGTTAGAAAATCTTGCCGTACAATTTGATATTCCTAACGTATATCAATCCTGTACCGATATCGAAGGTTTAGAACAAGCCCTACAAATTTTGTTATACGAGGACCGTAATTTTAACGACTATAACATCATCTATTTTCATGTAAGAGGCAGCCACAATACCATTACATTAGATAATTACCACTACGACTTAGAAGAAATAGCTGAACTTTTTGAGGGAAAACTTAAAAATAAAATCATCCATTTTTCTAACGCATTTCGCTTAGACCTAGATCCAGAACAATCTCAATATTTTTTAGATGTTACGGGAGCTCGTGGTTTATCTGGCTATATAAACAACCCTGTTTTACCAAGCCAAGTGTTAGACGCTCATTACTTTGATCTTTGTCAACATTATACAGATGTGGTAGAAATTACAGAAACACTTTGCGATGAGCATTTTGGCTTATTTAAAAACTTAGGCTTTAATATGTACTATTAAAACACTTAGGAATTTGAGAAGTAAAAACGTTATATACCTTATCTATGTCTAAAGGGGTTAAATCTGCAAACCCCAATCGTAAACCTAAAATATGTTTGTTTTGATAAATTAAATGTCGTGGTATAAAAACCCCTACCCTTTTACAAGAATTTACAAAATCTAATATCTTAAAATTGGTCGGGAAATTTAACCAAAGGGACAAACCACTTGGAGGAATTACAAAGGTTATTCCGTAGCATTTAAAATCATGGAACAAGTCCGTAATTAAATCCCGACGTTGCTTATAAACCAATTGGGCTTTCTTACTATTTTTATTATAAACACCCTCGATTATCATTTCAGCCAAAACCTGATGCAAAACCAGATCCGGAAATCCTTCGTAAAGCGGAATATAATGTGAGGCTTCTTTAATAAAATTCTGCGGAGCTAAAACAAATCCTACACTAAAGTTGGGTAACAAAGCTTTACCAAAGGTTCCTAAATAAAGAACACGACCATAAGTGTCTAATTTAAAAAGAGGCGCTATAAAGGATTTTTGGTACTGAAAATCAGAATCCAAATCATCTTCTATAATCACGAAATCATAAATTTCGGCAAGTTCTAAAAGTTTTATTCTTCTATTAAAATCTAATGAAACGGTTGTAGGATAATGCGCATTAGAGTTTACATATACGGCTCTAATTGTATTTTTTTTCAGAAAATTCTCTAATGCATCGATATCTAACCCCAAATCATCCAATGCCAGGGTTTTAATTTTTGCGCGGTTTTGCTGAAAAATCATATTAGCTTTGTAATACGACATTTCTCCCACCACTACAATATCTTCAGGATCAAAAAGTATTGAAGAAACTATTTGTAAAGCCATTTCTACACTTTTGGTAACTAAAATATTTTTAGGCGACACATAAAATCCCCTGCTTTGATTGAAATAATTGGCTAACTGAGTCTTAAAATACAACGATTCTCCACTCGTATTTTGAACTGATCGTAAAGGTTTTTTCTTTAAAACCGAATTGTATATTTTACTAAGTTCTAAATTAAACGAAAGTGTAAAATCTGGTCTTCCGTCACTAATTGTAAGCATATCTTCTACCCTATCTTCCATAGGATTTTCTATCAAAACCGACTTTTTAAAAGTAAATCCAGTTTGTTCAGAGAGACTTTTAGTTCCTTTAGAGGTATGGCCTATGTTTTTTTGTTTTAAATTTTGAGCTACAAAAGTTCCTACATTAGGCTTAACCTCCAACCATCCTTGATCAATTAAATCTTCAACTGCTCTGATAATAGTTTTACGATGTACACCAACCAATTGAGCCAATTGCCGTGTACCCGGAAGTTTATCATTTTCCTTTAAAATTCCTGATTGTATAAAACGCACGATTTGTTGCGCAATTTGCTCAAACAACACCTCTTCTCTATTTTTATCTATACCTGAAAAATCTAAAACAACCGGACTACTACTCATCTTTAAAACTGGTACACTTTACTAGACCGGAAATATACGAAGTTTGTTAAAAAATTAACTTAAAATGAACTATAAAATTGCTGCTCTATTTATTGCAGGATGTTTCATTGGGTATGGTCAAGAAAATGAAAATCAATTAGATGAAATTGTGATTTCAGAAAACAGACTTCAAATACCTTTTAACCAAACCGCTCGAGCTGTTGAAGTTATTACCGCTAAAGAAATAAAAAAGCTACCGGTAAAAAGTATTCAAGAAGTGCTTTCCTTACTTGCAGGAGTAGATATTAAACAACGCGGCCCGTTTGGGACGCAAGCCGACGTAAGTATTGATGGTGGAACGTTTGAGCAAACTTTAATTTTAATAAATGGAGTAAAAATGAACGATGCGCAAACTGCACACCATGCTTTAAACCTAGCGCTACCTTTAGAAGCCATTGAACGTATAGAAGTTTTAAGAGGACCAGCTGCCCGAATGTATGGGATAAACGCACTTACCGGAGCTATAAATATTGTTACAAAAAAAGTTACAGAAAATGGTTTGCACAACACCACCTTTATAGGAAGCTCTTTTAAAAATAAAGATAATGGGGATGGAAGCGGCATATATTGGGGAGGGGGAACCCAATTAACAGGTACTTGGTTTAAAGAAAAACACAACCATTTATTGGGTTACAGTAAGGATAAATACAACGGCCAAAGATATAATACCGAAAACAATACGGATAAGTTTTACTATCAAGGGCAGTTTTTTATTTCTAATGATAATTCGATGCAGCTAATGGCAGGACATATCGATAACAAATTTGGAGCGAATGGTTTTTATGCCGCTCCGGGTGATAAAAACTCCTTTGAAATTGTAAAAACAAGTTTTGGAAGCTTGGGATCTACTCATAAAATTTCCGAGAACTTTACCCTACGACCGCAAGTAAGTTTACGTTACAACGAAGACGATTACCGATACTTTAAAAACGATTTAAATAGAGCCCGTTCTCAGCATTATTCAAATTCTGTAAACGCTGAGCTACATTCGAGTTTAAAAACAACAATTGGTACGTTTGGTTTGGGTTTAGAAAGCCGTTGGGAACAAATTACAAGTAGTAATATTGGGGAGCACCAACGTAATAATTTAGGATTTTACGCCGAATATAAAACAACATTGTGGAACAAATTTTTTGTAAATACGGGTGCTTATACTAATTACAATTCGGATTATGGTTGGCAAATTTTCCCAGGGATAGATGTTGCGTATAATGTATCTGATCATTGGCAATTAGGATTAAATGTAGGAAGCAGTCAGCGTATTCCCTCTTTCACGGATTTATATTTAAATCAACGACCAGGGAATGTGGGCAACCCGAACTTAACTACTGAAAATGCCTATCAATACGAAGTATTAGCGAAATACATACATCCTAAAATAACGGTTCATGGGCGCTTTTTTAAAAGAACGATACACGATTTTATTGATTGGTTACGTATAGAAGAATCCGAACCTTATGCACCAGAAAATGTAGGTCGGAATGTAATGTATGGTTTAAATTTTAATGTAAGAAAAAATATAAATTTAAATGATTTTGGAAGAATTAAGCTGCAAGGGAGCTATACGTATTTACAGCCCAAAACTACATCAACAAATTATACGTCTAAATACGTTTTAGAAAGTTTGAAACATCAAATGGTACTTTTAGCTAACTATGAATTTAAGAAGTTTACAATCCAAGCCACACATCGATATCAAAAGAGAGAATTAAATAAAGGATATAATCTCAACGATTTTAGAATATCTTACAATTTTACAAAATTTGAAGTTTTTGCTGATGTAACCAATGCGTTTGGAACTCAATATAAAGAAGCCGGCGCAGTGCCTATGCCGAGTAATTGGTACAGTTTAGGTGTGCGATGGAAAATTTAATTTTTTGATTTAAGTTATTAAGTGCTGGAGTTATTAAGTTATTAAGTTATTAAGTTTTTTAGTTCTTAAATGCTGAAATAATGAGATATTGAAGTTATTTAGTGATTACGTTTTAAGTTCTTAAATGCTGAAATAATGAGATATTGAAGTTATTTAGTGATTACGTTTTAAGTTCTTAAATGCTGAAATAATGAGATATTGAAGTTATTTAGTGATTACGTTTTAAGTTCTCAAAGGTTGAAATGATGAAATATTAAATTGAGGAAGTTTATAACTGATTATGTTGAATGGTTTTTATGCATTTAATTTTTATGACTTTAAAATATTGAGGCAAATTTATTTTACAAACTGAATTATAAATGACAGGCAAAACTTAATTTATTTATGTGACTAATAGTCTATTATTATTTGAAAAAGAGGATTAGAGATTTGCGTATGGGTTGCGTTAGCGGTTGGAGCGGCATCCTTTTATGGTGGTGGCTGAGGCTCCCGAAGCCACTGAATAAAAGATAAAGCGGAAGACGCGACCTGTAGAAAACGACGATAGGAGTTTTTGTGCAGAGAACGCCCTTAAAATAAAAAAACGTCTTGAAATAAACTTCAAGACGTTTTTTGTTTTGTTTAGACTATGCGTCGATTTTTGCGTAAACTGCGTTTTGCTCGATGAACTCACGACGTGGTGGTACCTCGTCTCCCATAAGCATTGAGAATACTTTGTCTGCCTCGGCCATGTTGTCGATGGTTACTTTACGTAGTGTGCGGTATTCTGGGTTTAATGTAGTTTCCCATAACTGCTCTGCGTTCATCTCTCCAAGACCTTTGTAACGTTGTACGGTTGCTCCTGGCATTTTTTCTGTTAATGCTATGCGCTCCTCCTCGTTCCAAGCGTACTCTTTTTTGTTTCCTTTTTTAACCAAGTAAAGTGGTGGTGTTGCAATGTATACGTACCCGTTCTCGATTAACTCGCGCATGTAGCGGAAGAAGAATGTAAGAATTAGGGTTGCAATGTGCGAACCGTCCACGTCGGCATCGGTCATAATTACAACTTTGTGGTAGCGTAATTTTGAAAGGTTAAGTGCTTTAGAATCCTCCTCTGTACCGATGGTAACTCCAAGGGCTGTGAAGATGTTACGGATTTCCTCAGACTCGAAAACTTTGTGGTGCATTGCTTTTTCTACGTTAAGAATTTTACCTCTTAATGGCATGATGGCTTGGAAATTACGGTCACGACCTTGTTTTGCTGTTCCACCTGCCGAGTCCCCTTCGACGAAGAAAATTTCACATTTTTCTGGGTTTTGTTCTGAACAGTCTGATAGTTTACCTGGTAGTCCACCACCTGTCATTACGGTTTTACGTTGTACCATCTCGCGCGCTTTTTTAGCAGCATGACGTGCTTGTGCGGCAAGAATTACTTTTTGTACTATGGTTTTAGCGTCGTTAGGGTTCTCTTCTAAATAGGCCTCTAGCATGTCTGCTACGGCTTGTGATACAGGAGAAACTACCTCACGGTTTCCTAATTTAGTTTTTGTTTGCCCCTCGAATTGTGGTTCTGCAACTTTTACCGATACGATAGCTGTAAGCCCTTCGCGGAAGTCGTCCCCAGAGATTTCGAATTTTAATTTATCTAATAAACCAGAGGAATCGGCGTATTTTTTAAGTGTACGGGTTAACCCCATACGGAACCCTTGTAGGTGTGTACCCCCCTCGTGGGTGTTGATGTTGTTAACGTATGAGTGAATATTTTCTGTATACGAATCGTTGTAGATTAAAGCAACCTCAACTGGAATTTCCCCTTTATCTGATTCCATTGCGATTACGTGACCAATGATTGGCACACGAGTTTGATCTAGGTATTTAACAAATTCTGTTAAACCAAGTTCTGAATGGAACGTTTCTGATTTGAATTCCCCAGATTCAGTAACTACACGTTTGTCTGTTAAGATGATTGTAATCCCTTTGTTAAGGAAAGACAATTCGCGCATACGAGCAGCTAAGGTATCGTAGTTATATTCTGTAGTTTGAGTAAAAATCGATTTATCTGGAAGGAAAGTAACGGTAGTACCTCTTTTATCAGTTTCACCAATTTGGCGTACTGGGTACAGTGTTTTTCCTCTTTCGTATTCTTGCTCGTAAACTTTACCGTCTTTATAAACTGTAGCGTGTAAGTGATCTGAAAGTGCGTTAACACAAGAAACCCCTACTCCGTGTAAACCTCCCGAAACTTTATACGAGTCTTTGTCGAATTTACCACCGGCACCAATTTTAGTCATTACAACTTGTAGCGCAGAAACACCTTCTTTTTTATGAATATCAACTGGGATTCCACGACCGTTATCTTCAACTGTAATAGAATTGTCTTGATTGATGGTTACAACGATATGATCACAGTGTCCAGCTAATGCCTCGTCAATAGAGTTATCTACAACCTCATACACTAAATGGTGTAATCCTCTAACGCCAACATCTCCAATGTACATTGAAGGACGCATACGTACGTGTTCTAATCCTTCAAGCGCCTGGATACTATCGGCAGAATAGTTGTTTTTTTTAATTTCTTCGCTCATATTATATTTTATCGCATTTTAAGCTTAAAGCAAGTAAGGGCTTTAGCGTAATAAGATTATTAAATTCTGATTAATAAGTATTTTCTTAATTATAAATATAAAGTTTTTTTTACTAAAAACCTTCATTTTTTGTTATTAAGTCAAAAATCAAATAT
>CAVBJB010000022.1:0-14616 GCA_963595625.1 Lachnospiraceae bacterium
TTAGTTCGCTGGAATGTTGGGAGTTAGGGGTTGGATTTTTTTTATTGCCACAGATCCACGGATGATAGTATATATAGGTTTAATTAAAGTAGTTTCAGATTTATTCCTTCGAAAGCCTCAGGAACCTGTTACGGAGAATATATAAGTTATAAAAATAGATTTGAATCTTTGACACTTAGATAGCCTCAGGAACCTTTTGAGAAAATCTTTCTCCATATATAATAGATTAACTTTTGCCTTGATGCAAAAGTTACAAAAAATCAAGACTACATAATTTTTTACGGTCAAAATAGCTTTACATTCTGTTTTATACCAAACTCGCTGCGCTCAAACAAGGTATAAAACCACGAATGTTTCAGCTTTTTGACGCTCGTAAAAATTATAAATGTCAAATTTGTCGAAGGTTGAAAGTTCTAAAGTCGAAAGATTTGATTAGGATGTTGATCCTTCGAGAGCCTCAGGAACCTGTCGTGGAAATCTTTACAAATAAGTAGGATTGTTTCGAATGTTTGTTACTTTGTGAGCCTTATATATTTTCGGAAAATTATTTATACATATATAAAGATTAACTTTTGTCTTGATACAAAAGTTACAAAAAATCAAGACTAGATAATTTTTTACGGTCAAAATAGCTTTACATTCTGTTTTATACCAAACTCGCTGCGCTCAAACAAGGTATAAAACCACGAATGTTGCAGCTTTTTGACGCTCGTAAAAATTATTAATGTCAAAATTAGTCGAAGGTTGAAAGTCTTAAAGTCTAAAGAATATTTTAAGGTGGTTGATCTTTAGAGAGCCTTAGGGACTTGGTTGGTAAAATCTTAAGTTTTATATCTAATAGTATTTGATTTAGATTTAAAGAAGGTAAAATTTGAATGTTTGTCCCTTCGAGAGCCTCAGGAACCTGTTTCGTAAAATATTAAGTTAAGATATCTAATAGTATTTGTCGTACGTTTTTAAAACTTGAAAACTGGAACTTTAAACTTTAAACTTTAGACATTAAACTTTAGACTTTTTGACTTGACTTTATGACTTATCCGCGTTAGGGATTGGAGCGTTTGTTTGAGCTCCTTTTAGCGGAATGAAATGGAGCTGAAAGAGCGAGTGCGGAAAGCCCGACGGCGCCGAAATATTTTTACAAGATTCTACGTGTTAAAGCGTAAATTGAATTTTATTGGGAGTGTGTAGGATTTTGGATTGAGGCGCCGGAACGCCCAAAATGGGTTTATTTTTGGCACACAAGATCTTTGTAAAATAATGTGTGGTGTGGTGAATTAATGCTCTTAAATGAGAAATATAAAAACAAAAAGAGTAGAATTGCTTCTACTCTTGATTTTCTATGCGTTTGTATGCGGCTACGATTCGTTTTACGAGGATGTGACGCACGATGTCTTTGTCGTCTAGATACAGGATTCCGATGCCTTCGACGTCTTTAAGTACAAGTAGGGCTTCTTTAAGTCCGGATGTTACTTTGCGTGGAAGGTCGACTTGGCCTGGGTCTCCGGTGATGATGAATTTTGCGTTTTTTCCCATTCGGGTTAAAAACATCTTCATTTGGGAGTGTGTTGTGTTTTGCGCTTCGTCTAGGATTACGAATGCGTTGTCTAGTGTACGACCGCGCATGAATGCTAGTGGTGCGATTTGTATGATTCCTTTTTGGATGTAGTCGTCGAGTGTTGTTGGTGGTAACATGTCGCGCAATGCATCATATAAGGGTTGCATGTAGGGATCTAATTTTTCCTTCATGTCTCCTGGTAGGAACCCGAGATTTTCTCCTGCCTCGACTGCTGGTCTTGTAAGGATGATTCTTTTAACTTGTTTTTCTTTAAGGGCTTTTACTGCTAGTGCAACTCCGGTGTATGTTTTTCCGGTTCCGGCTGGTCCTACAGCAAATACCATGTCGTTTTTGTTTACAAAATCGACTAGTTTTTGTTGGTTTGGAGTCATGGCTTTTATTAGCTTACCTCCTAGCCCGTGTACCAAGATTTGATCGCGCTGGTTCATGCGTTCGATTTCTTTTACATCGGACTGTATTACCCTCTCGATAACGTTAGGGTTTATGGCGTTGTAACGGGTGTAATGTGCTGCTAAACGTTGCATGCGTGTTTCGAACTCGTCTAAGGATTCTTGATCGCCATAGACTTTCATGAATGTGTCCCTAACCACGATTTTTAGTTTGGGATATAAGGATTTAATGACTTCTAGATGTTTGTCATTAGCGCCCCAAAATTCTTTTGGGTTAATATCTGATAGTTCAATTATTCTTTCGTTCAAAAGCTGTAGATTTAATTAAAAAATAAGTTAGCTTTGCAATATTCAAATTTAATTTTTTTTATTAAAAAAACTGCATAAAAGCTCATAAATGAATTCTATAATCACTTTAACCACAGATTTTGGACATAAGGACCACTATGTTGGTTCTATGAAAGGGTGGTTATTGCGAAATAGTAGAGATTTTACAATAGTAGATATTTCTCATGATATAGACTTATTTAACGTACAGGAAGCTAGTTATGTTATTGGATCTGCGTATAAAAATTTTGCAAAAGGAACGGTACATGTTATAGGTGTGGATTGTGAATTGACACCTTTTAATAAACATGTTGTAATGGTTTGGCAAAATCAGTATTTTATTGCTGCCGATAATGGAGTGCTAAGTTTTTTGACGCATAAGTATAATGCAGAAAAAATTTATGAGATAAATATTCATCAATATTATCCGGATTATAGCTCGTTAGAAATATTACTTTTTGCGGCTAGCCATATTGCCAAAGGTGGGAGTATTGATGTTATTGGAAGAGAAATAAAAGAGCTTAAAAGTATTAAAAGTATACAGCCTAATGTGAGCGCTGATGGTAATAGTATTTTTGGTGGTATTATCTATGTAGATCATTACGGGAATTGTATTAGTAATATTTCCCATAATTTGGTTAAGGATTTAGCTAAAGGACGGGATTTTTATGTATCCTTTGGGAGTAAAAAAATTACACGAATACATAAAACGTATGCTGATTTTAAGGTTACCGAAGAGAGTAGATTACGAGAATATGAAGGCGAGGTTTTGGCTTTATTTAACTCGAATCAGTTTTTAGAAATAGCTGTATACAAATCTAACCCTAAAACTATTGGAGGAGCAAAATCATTATTTGGTTTACAAATTGGCAGTATGATAACTGTAAATTTTGTAACTCCGCCTAAAAAAGAACAACCCTTATTTTAAAGAACTAATATAATGTTTATACGAATTGTAAAACTGAGTTTTCATGAAGACAAAGTAGATTTGTTTTTAGCCAATTTTGAAGAAGTAAAAGAGAAAATTCGCAATTACCCAGGTAATACGTTTTTAGAACTTTACCGAGACAAAGAAAATCCAGGTGTATTTTTTACTTACAGTATTTGGAATGATCCAGCAGATTTGGAAAATTACAGACACTCTGAATTGTTTAAAGAGGTATGGACTTATACCAAACAATTTTTTAATGCTAAACCTGAGGCATGGAGTGTAGACAAATTAGTAACCCTACCATAGTATTCTAGAATTAATTTATGAAAGCACTTTTATTACGAGAGATCAAATCATTTTTTGGTTCTCCGATTGGTTATTTAGTAATGATCATATTTTTACTGATTAACGGATTATTTTTATGGGTTTTTGAAGGAGAATTCAATATCTTAAACAGTGGATTTGCTGATTTAAGTCCGTTTTTTACATTAGCACCCTGGATTTTATTGTTTTTGATTCCGGCGACAACGATGAAAAGTTTTTCGGACGAAATTAAGCTAGGTACAATCGAACTTTTATTTACAAAACCTTTAACTACGCTAGAAATAGTTTTAGGTAAATTTTTTGGTGCCTTTGTGTTAATTACAATAGCTATTTTACCAACAATATTTTATGTTTTTGTTATAAACAAATATGCTTATCTAGATCATGAGTTGGATATGGGTAGTACTGTAGGGTCTTATTTTGGAATGTGTTTTTTAATTGCAACTTATGCTGCTGTTGGAATTTTTACCTCAACATTATCTGAAAATCAAATTGTATCCTTTATACTATCAGTTGTAATGTGCTTTATTTTATATTACGGTTTAGATGCGTTTGGATCTATTTTAGGAATATTTACTGAAGGATTTACTTACTTAAGCTTACAAAATCATTACACAAGTATTAGCCGTGGAGTAATTGACACCAGAGATATAATTTACTTTTTAAGTGTAACAGCTTTATTTTTAGGAGCCACTATTTATAAATTAAAAACCTTAAAAAATTAATGAAAACACCAAAAAAACAAGCCAGATTACGTTTAATAGCTACCGTATTGTTTTTAGTGGTTATTAATATAGTTTCTCAAAAACTATTTAAGCGTTTTGATTTAACAAACGACAAAAGATATACGCTATCTGAAACCTCTCATACTATTTTAAACCAAGTAACAGAACCGCTAGTAATTGATGTTTTTTTAGAAGGATCATTTCCAGCTGAATTTAAAAGATTACAATACGAAACAAAACAGTTGTTAGAGGAATTTAGTGCCTATAATCCTAACATAAAATTTAATTTTACGAACCCTTTAGTAGAGGAAGGAAAATCTGAGACTGAAGTTGCACAAGAGTTATTTTCATTAGGATTAACACCAATTAGCGTAACAGTTGATGATAAAGGTAAACAATCACAACAAATGGTTTTTCCGTGGGCAATTGCTAACTATGGCGATAAGTCTACAAAAATACAATTGTTAAAGAACATGATGGGAGCATCGACCCAAGATAAAGTGGTTAGCTCTGTACAACACTTAGAATATGCTGTAGCGAGTGCTATATTTAAAGTAACAAGAGAAAAACATAAAAAAATTGCGATTTTAAAAGGGAATGGAGAATTACACGACCTACAAATTGCTGATTTTTTAAAAACCATTAGAGAGAGCTACAAAATAGCAGCCTTTACTCTAGACTCTGTTGCAACTGATCCTGTAAAAACCTCAGCTCAGTTAAAAGAGTATGACTTAGCCATAATAGCTAAACCCACTAAACCCTTTACAGACGAACAAAAGCAAGTGTTAGATCAATACATGATCCACGGTGGTAAAACTTTATGGTTTGTTGATGCTGTTAAAGCTGATTTTGATAGTTTATATAATGAAGATGCCTCTTTTTTAGCTTACCCAAATAAATTAGAATTAGACGATTTATTTTTTAAATATGGTATACGTTTAAACCCTTCTATGGTTAAAGACGAAATGGCTACACCCATTAAGTTAGCTGTGGGAGAGTCTGGGAGTCAAACCCAATATGAGCAATTCCCATGGAAATTTGCCCCATATGTTTATCCTGCAAAAATTTACGCGAAAGATACTGTAGATGTTACGCCACAAAGCTTAACTTATCATCCAATCGTTAAAAACATTGACGGTATAAAATTTGATTTTGCTAACCCAATAGAGATATTAAAGACTAAACATAAAAAAACGGTTTTACTTACTTCATCTCAATATTCTAAACCGGTTGGTGTACCAAGTACAGTTAGTTTAGATATGGCAAATGAAGAAGAACCAAAACCAGAAGAATATACCAATGGTTTTATTCCGCTTGGAGTTTTAATAGAAGGTAAATTTGAATCTGCATATAAAAACAGAATTTTACCTTTTAAAGATAATACGTATAAAGAACAAGCTGAGAGTGAAGGTAAAATGATTGTATTTTCAGACGGGGATTTAATAAAGAATCAGATTGATCAAAATTTTCAACCAAGAGAATTAGGTTACGATTATTTTACTGGAATTTTATATGGCAATAAAGACTTAGTGTTAAATTCAGTAAATTATTTATTAGACGATGTAGGCCTTTTAGATATTAGAAGTAAAGACGTAAACTTACCGTTATTAGACAAAGAACGTGTGTATAGAGATTACACCTCTATACAAGTAAAAACCATATCTTTACCTATAGTATTAATTATAGTTTTTGGGATTATTTTTATAGTAGTAAGAAAAAAAATGTACGCTAAATAATTATTTGTATAACACGTTTTTTAGCAGTAAATTGCGATGGCCTTAATTAGGTAAAAACACAAAATTTTTTGTATATGAAATTCATTGTATCTAGCTCATATTTACTAAAACAACTTCAAGTTTTAGGGAGTGTTATTAATAGTAGTAACACCCTGCCTATTTTAGATAACTTTTTGTTTGAATTAGATAAAAACTCATTAAAAGTTTCTGCATCGGATTTAGAAACTACTATGTCTGCGGTTTTAGAAATAGACAGTACAGACAAAGGGCTAATTGCAGTACCGGCAAAGTTATTATTAGAAACTTTAAAAACGTTTGCAGAACAGCCTTTAACATTTACTGTATTAGATAACAATACAATCGAAATTAGCTCTAACTCTGGAAAATATGCATTAGCTTACGCTCCGGGAGCAGAATTTCCTAAAGCTGTAGTTTTAGAGGAACCTTCTAGTACTGTAGTACCGGCAGATGTTTTATCTACAGCAATCAGCAAAACTATTTTTGCTGCTGGTAATGACGATTTACGCCCAGTAATGTCTGGAGTATTTTTCCAATTCTTACCAACAGGATTAATTTTTGTTGCTACAGATGCTCATAAACTTGTAAAATATGCTCGTACAGATGTTAGCGCAGCAGAAAAAGCTGAGTTTATCATGCCTAAAAAACCTTTAAACATTTTAAAAGGAATTTTAGCTACATCTAACAGTGATATTACTATAGAATATAACGACTCTAACGCTACGTTTAAATTTGATAATTACACGTTAACTTGTAGATTAATTGATGGTAAATATCCAAACTACGAAGCGGTTATACCTAAAGAGAATCCTAACCGTTTAATCATGAACCGTATAGAATTATTAAGTTCAGTTAAACGTGTAGCCATCTTCTCTAATAAAACAACACACCAAATCAGATTAAAGATTGCTGGTAGTGAATTAAACATTTCTGCGGAAGATATTGACTTCTCAAACAAAGCAGAAGAGCGTTTAAGTTGTGATTATAAAGGAGATGATATTCAAATTGGATTTAACTCTAAGTTTTTAACTGAGATGTTAAACAATTTACAAGCAGATGAAGTTCAAATTGAAATGTCATTACCTAACAGAGCCGGAATTTTAACTCCAATTGATGGATTAGATGAAGGTGAAACTGTAACTATGTTAGTAATGCCAGTAATGCTAAATAATTAAATAAAAAACCTCGTGAATCATTCACGAGGTTTTTTTTATACTCTATAATCCGATCTAATAGTTAATAGCGGAATCTGGATCTCCCCTACAATCTCTTTAGTTAAATTTCTTTTGATAAAAACATCCGATAGAAAGTTAGATTTATAGCTCAACATAGCTAAAACATCCACATGATTAAAATTCATGAAATCGTAAATAGATTCTTTAACATCCTCATGGGGTATAATAACAAATTGCACGTTTTTAGCTTTGTATTTATCCCTCCATTCATTTATAATCTGCTCCGTAACGTCACTACCTTTAGTTTTAACGTATAAGCATTTTACATTAGCCTCTAATCTATTGGCAATACGAATAACTTCTTTTAGTGCTTTTTTATCCTTCTCTCTAAACTTAGTTGTAAAGCCTATCGTTTTAATTTTTTGGTAAGAAGCTTTTTCAGGAATTGCCATCATGTTTTGAGGAACATGATTCATAACATCTAGTACATTAGATCCAAATAATCGTTTAGCCCAATCTAATTCTCCAGAGGTACCCATTACAATTAAACGTATATTTTCATCTTTTACGACCTCTTTCATGGTATCGACTAAATTACCATGAAGCAACATATGTTTTAATTGTATATGATCTAATTTATTTTTACTTGCTATAGATTTTAACTTAGGTAAGATATCTTTAAAATTATTAAAAGTATCAAGTTCTATAGAAGAATATATCTCAGGTGCAAAAGCTAGATTACCATCAAAGTTTATTACAGGTAATTCATAAGCATGTAAAACTACTAATTCATAATTTAAATAATCAGCCATTTTTAATGCATATAAAAAAGCATTATTTGCAGTATCAGAAAAATCAGTCGGAAAAAGAATTTTTTTCATTACTTAACTATTTTAGGTGATTTGGTTTAATATAAACATTAAATTACCTAAAATATTTTAAATAATATTCTTACAATATAAAAAATTTACATTATTTGATTAAAATGTTCCTTTGTTTTAACTTTTGTTATGATTTCAAGTATAAATCCTTCTTCATTAATTACAAAAGTTGTTCTATGAATTCCATCATATTCCTTACCCATAAATTTTTTTGGCCCCCATACTCCGTATGCATTTAACATCTCTTTATTTATATCTGATAATAAATGAAAGGGTAAATTTTGCTTTTCAATAAACTTTAATAGTTTGGATTGCTCGTCTGCACTAATACCTAATACTTCATATCCATTATTTAGTAAAGTATCGTAATTATCTCTTAAGTTACATGCTTGCACTGTACAACCAGGTGTACTCGCTTTAGGGTAAAAATAAAGAACTAATTTTTTACCTTTGTAGTCAGTTAAAGAATGTATTTTACCATTCTCATCTGGTATCTGGAAATCTGGAGCTTTATCTCCAATTTTTAAATGCATCATAATTTAATATTTAACGATATAAAGTTACTAAAATGACTAAACAAGAAAAAGTTGATTTTGTTATAAATACCCTAGCGGATTTATATCCAGAAATTCCTGTACCACTTGACCATAAAGATCCTTATACCTTATTAATTGCAGTTTTACTTTCTGCACAATGTACAGATGTTAGGGTTAACCAAATTACACCACTTTTATTTGCTAAAGCAGACAATCCTTACGATATGATTAAGTTGAGTATTGAAGAGATACAAGACATTATTAGACCTTGTGGATTATCGCCGATGAAATCTAAAGGGATTTATTATTTATCGCACATTTTAATCGAAAAACATAACGGCGAAGTTCCGCAAGACTTTGCAGCACTTGAGGAACTTCCAGCTGTGGGACATAAAACAGCAAGTGTTGTAATGAGTCAGGGTTTTGGCGTACCTGCATTTCCAGTAGATACACATATACATAGACTAATGTATCGTTGGAATTTAAGCAACGGAAAAAGTGTAGAACAAACCGAGAGAGATGCTAAACGTATTTTTCCTATAGATAAATGGAATGATTTACATTTACAGATGATTTGGTATGGTAGAGAATATTCTCAGGCTAGAGGTTGGGATCTTGAAAAAGATATAATCACAAATACTATTGGAAGAAAAACCGTAATCAGCGACTATTATAAAACAAAAAAAGTTAAACCTAAGGTTTAACTTTAATTTAAATTTAGAATAATCGCATTAAAATGTGATGTTTTGATCGTATGTATTTGACTTGAATAGTTCAATATAAAATCGATCGTTTTTTTCTTAGGGGTCAAAACAGTATGAACTTCGGATAATTTTTCCTGATTATTCATTATTACTTTTTTTTGGGTTTGAGTTATGTTAGAATGTATTTAAAACTTAAGTAAGTTAAACTATTAAATTGTAAAAATATTATTCATTCAAAATAATATTATTTTTTTCTATGATTTTTCTAAGATTCATTAAAGCATATCTCATTCTACCTAAAGCTGTATTTATAGATACGCCTGTTAGATCAGAAATTTCTTTAAAGCTTAAATCTTCATAAATTCTCATGTTTAATACTTCCTTTTGATCCTGAGGTAGTTCATCTATTAATTTTTTTAAATCATTTATTATTTGACTACTAATAATACTTGATTCAATGTTTGGTGATGAATCTGTGATAACCGAAAAAATAGAAAACTCTTCTGTTTCTCGTTGAAATGTCATCTTTTTAGATCTTCTAAAATGATCTACAATTAAGTTGTGTGCAATTCTCATAACCCAAGGTAAAAATTTTCCCTCCTCGTTATAAGAGCCAGACTTTAGTGTTTTAATTACTTTTATGAAGGTATCCTGAAAGATATCTTCGGTTACATCACGATCTAAAACTTTGGAATAGATAAATCCATAAATTTTGGATTGATGTCTTTCAATTAATTTTGCTAATGCACTCTCGTTACCTTCAACATAGTGTTTCACTAACGTTGCGTCTGTTAGAATTTCATTTCCCATGACTTTCAATTTTAATTAATCAATATTTTATTTTCCTACACTCTAAAGTTAATGTTAAAATATCTTAAAAACAAAATGTATAGTTAATTTTTTTAAAGAAAATATAAAATATATTTAAATATGTAAGAAAAAAACTATTTATTGTTCAAATATTTTAAATAAATGTAATTGAATATCAAAAGTCATCAAAATTTAGAAGATTAATTTCTATCAAAAGAGCAGCATTTCCGATAAACTGCATAATTCACTAATTAACAAGTTGTAAAATAAAAAATAAACTAAATGCGTATCTTTGCAGGATAAACAATTTTCCAGATGAAAATAGATTTTAATTCTCTTGACCCTAAAAAGAATATTTTAATTAAAGGGGCGCAAATAAACAATTTAAAAAATATTGATGTTGCAATTCCGCGTAACAAGCTTGTTGTTATTACGGGGTTATCCGGTTCTGGAAAATCTAGTTTAGCTTTTGATACTTTATACGCTGAAGGACAAAGACGTTATGTAGAAAGTTTATCATCCTACGCACGTCAGTTTTTAGGACGTTTAAACAAACCTAAAGTTGATTACATTAAAGGTATAGCACCGGCTATTGCAATAGAACAAAAAGTAAATACGGTTAACGCTAGATCAACAGTAGGAACCTCTACAGAAATTTATGATTATATAAAATTACTTTTTGCTAGGATAGGTAAAACATTCTCCCCTATTTCTGGACAAGAAGTAAAAAAACATACGGTTACAGATGTAATCAATTATATTAAACAACTTAATGAAGGTGATCGTTACCTATTATTAGCCCCTATCTATTTAGAAGAAGGTCGTACACTAGAAAACAAACTTAAGGTACTTTTACAACAAGGTTTTTCCAGAATACTTGTAGAGAAAGAAACTTTACGTTTAGATGAATTAGAACAATTTGATTTTAATCCAGACCATGTTCACATCATTATAGACCGTTTAGTGATTAAACAAGAAGAAGACTTTTATAACAGACTAGCAGATGCACTAGACATTGCTTTTTACGAAGGTAAAGGTCACTTATTACTAGAAAACGTTTCAACCAAGGAGCGAATTGAATTTTCAAATAAATTTGAGGCAGACGGAATCACGTTTCTTGAACCTAGTGTTCACTTATTCTCATTTAATAATCCCTTCGGCGCATGTCCAAAATGCGACGGTTATGGTAATGTAATAGGTATTGATTCTGAGTTGGTTTTTGGTAACACAGCCCTATCCGTTTACGATGGTGCTGTTTTTGCTTGGCGTGGGGAATCTATGGATTATTATCGTCAACAATTGGTTAATAACGCATATAAGTTTGATTTTCCAATTCATAGACCATATTTTGAATTAACGGAAGAAGAAAAGAACTTACTTTGGACAGGAAATAAATACTTTACAGGCTTAAATGATTTTTTTAAAGAATTAGAAGAGAAAAGTTATAAAATACAAAATAGAGTTATGCTTTCTAGATATAGAGGCAAAACCAAATGTAATGTATGTAACGGTAAACGTCTACGAAATGAGGCTAATTACGTTAAAATTAACGGCAAAAGCATTTCTGAATTAGTAGACCTTCCAATAATTAAACTAATTCCGTTCTTTAAAAATCTAGAGCTTAATGCGTTTGATGCTCAAATAGCTAAACGATTATTAATTGAGATTAACAACCGCTTAGATTTTCTGGATCAAGTAGGTTTAAATTACTTAACTCTAAATCGTAATTCTTCAACTTTATCAGGTGGAGAATCTCAGCGTATTAATTTAGCAACGTCTTTAGGAAGCTCTTTAGTAGGATCTATGTATATTTTAGATGAACCTAGTATTGGATTACACTCTAAAGATTCAGAAAAACTAATAACAGTACTTAATAAACTAAAAGCTTTAGGAAATACAGTAATAGTTGTAGAACACGACGAAGATATTATGAAATCTGCCGACATGATCATTGATATTGGTCCAGAGGCCGGAAGTTTTGGTGGAGAATTAGTTGCACAGGGTACTTTCGATGAAATTTTAAAAGCAGACAGTTTAACAGGTAAATATTTAAGTGGTCGTTTAGAGATTGAAGTACCTAAAAAACGTAGAAAATTTAAAAACTTTGTTGAAGTTAAAGGAGCACGAGAAAATAATTTAAAAAACATAGATGTTGTTTTCCCGCTAGATTGCTTAACCGTAATTACGGGAGTATCTGGTTCTGGTAAATCTACACTTGTAAAACGCATATTATATCCAGCGTTACAAAAAGAATTATTTAACACCGGAGAAAAGCCAGGACAATACACTAGCTTAGAAGGTAGCTTTAAACATATTAAAGAAATTGAATACGTAGATCAAAACCCTATCGGGAAAAGCTCTAGATCCAACCCTATAAGTTACATTAAAGCCTACGACGATATTAGAGATTTATTTGCAAAGCAAAACCTTTCTAAAATTCGAAATTATCAACCCAAACACTTTTCTTACAATGTAGACGGCGGACGATGTGAACAATGTAAAGGAGAAGGAACCGTAACTATAGAAATGCAGTTTATGGCAGACGTACATTTAGAGTGCGATGTTTGCCATGGAAAACGATTTAAAAAAGAAATTTTAGAAGTAAATTTTGAAGGTAAGAACATCAACGATATTTTAAACCTAACGGTAGATGATGCCATGGCGTTTTTCACTAAAAACAACTTAACTAAAATTGTAAACAAAATAAAACCTTTACAAGATGTTGGATTAGGATACGTACAATTAGGACAATCCTCTTCTACCCTATCCGGAGGAGAAGCTCAGCGTATTAAACTTGCTACCTTTTTAACTCGCGGAATTACTAAAGAAAAGGTTTTATTTATTTTTGATGAGCCAACAACTGGATTACACTTTCATGACATTAAAAAATTATTAACCTCTTTTAATGCATTAATAGAAAATGGACATTCGGTTATCGTGGTAGAACATAACCTTGATTTAATTAAATGTGCCGATTATATTATTGACATTGGTCCAGAAGGTGGAGAAAGTGGAGGTACATTAGTAGCCTTTGGAACACCTGAAGAAATAGTTAAAAATAAAGCATCCCTAACAGGAAAATATCTGAAAGAAAAATTATAAATAAAAAGCTCCTAATACTAATTAGGAGCTTTTTTTATAAACATTGTTTAAACAAGTTATTCATATTAAAAGTAGATGTAAACACACTTATCAACACATATTGTTAATAACTATATAGTATTATTTAGTTTATAAACACCTTTTGTTGATAACTATTACTTTTCAACATAATTTTCAACACATATAAACCACTTTGCAAACCTTGCGTGTTTATAACTCCACTTGATTGATTAAGCACTATTTTATTATCTAAAACTTTACGTCCATTTGTATCGTAAAGTAAAACATCAGCATCACCTTCAGCTTGCGGAATTTCAAAATTTATTTTTTCGTGAGAAGGATTTGGATAAATTAATAAACTCCCCGATTTAGATTCCTCAACATGCAAATTTTCTCTAGCTATTGCATAATGTAAAATTGCAGCTGTTGATGCTTTTGCAATTTGAAAGTTATAAGCAGGATCCATATTAACCAAACGGTCGGTAGCAGTATGAGGATGTCTAGACTCATTATATTCAAACAAACCTGTTATAATTTCTCCATTATTCTGAAAAGGCATATAATCGCTCGAGTATGCACTACTTAAAACAGGCGTTAATGTTGAATATGCAGAAACGTAACTCATTAAATCATTTGTAAATTGTAAACTTGCTGCATTATTAGACGTAGGAGAAGTTAAATCACGTTCGCACTTAACTTTATCATTAACGGCATTAGCTACACCTCCTACTTCGTCTATATTTAATAACACTCTAATTTTAATTTTAGGATTAGTTGCATTTACTACCTGTGAAACATAACTTCGACTTCCATATAAACCATCTTCTTCTCCAGAAAAATTTATAAATCGAATTGAATAATCGGTCTGAATGTTTTGTAGTATGCGAGCAATTTCTAAAATAGTAACAACACCACTTCCATTATCGTTTACACCCGGACCATTTTTAGTATCAAAGTGTCCACAAACTAAAACATATTCGTTAGGGTAAACACTTCCTTGTTTTACAACTTCAATATTTTTATTTGATTTATTACTATATGTATAGGTATAGGTATTTATTTGACTTTCTGTATAACCAAAACTTAAATATTTATTCTTTAACCATTGGTACGTGTTTTCCTGGGCGGTAGTACCCACTGATTTTATACCTAAATTTTCGAATTCAGAAAGATTATTTGTTAGTGTTTGTTGATTTACTAGATTAACTTTTGATTGATAAAACGCATTGGGAACTTGAGCATATAAGCTTAAACCACAAAATAAGTTAAATAAAATTGAGAAGTAAAGTTTTGATTTTAAATTCATTACTAATAAATTGATTGGTTGATTTAATTACAAATCTAAGAAATCCTTTTTTTTTGGCACGCTAATTGAATATTTA
>CAVBJB010000023.1:0-14237 GCA_963595625.1 Lachnospiraceae bacterium
AGATATCGAACGCGTCATTTAATCCGTCGCCGTTTGGTGAAATACCTTTAGGGATAAAGTTAGAACAAGAAACATTATCAACATAAATAGAAGCTGTTGAAGAACAGTCTGCAGTGTAATTTACTTGAACCATATAACCACCTACTTGAGACGGAACAAATGATTGTGAGTTACTAACAACAGTTCCATTAGCGTCAAACCATGTATATGTGTAATCAACATTACTTGGCGAAGCTGTAAGTGTATAATTAGAATCTATACAATTAGCAGCAATGCTTACAGCATCAAAAGTTGGCTGTGGGTTAATTGTAACCTCAACAACTTCAGATAAACATGCATTACCAGGTTCTCTAACAACTACAGGGTAAGTACCAGGAGCAAGATTCTCGAAAATTGTACCTGCTTGGAAAGTTGTACCTCCATCAATAGAATATTCGTAGTTAGTTTGAGTTGAAACTCCTGGAATGTATGAACCAACATCAGAATAATTAGATGACGATAATGTTGACCAATCTGTTGGATTAAATGTTGTTGATGGTGCATTAACCGTATTTAATCTTCTGAAAACATAACCTGCACTAGTAGGTGTAAATGTAACTCTAGTATCATAACCCCAAACATCTACTCTAGTGTCATCAGCTCTAGCGATAACAATTTGGTCGTTATCATTCACCCCTTGACAAGTAGAAATAAAGTCAGGTGTTACGTTACCTCTAGGAGTATCCAATCCAATGGCAACAATAAATGTTGAATTAGGTTGAACCGTACCAGACATAGGAACATTACAGCTAGAACTATTAGTGTTTACTTGTAATTTATAGTTTGATAAATCCTTAGCAGTTGCTGTAGGGTTAAATATCTCTACATAAGTAGTACCTCCTGATTCGTGATCGGTAACCTCAGAAATAAATATGTCTGAATATATAACTCCAGAAACTGTTGCCATAGGACTAGTTATTTCGATAGTACCCGTTGCATCGTTACATGTGGTATTAATTACATCAATTACAGGTGTAGGTGCGCTTACTCCGTATGTAAAGTTTAATGTTTGAGTTCCTGTACAACCTTTAGTTACAGTAAATGTATACGTACCACTTAAATTATTAATTGGTAAAGTAATATTTGCTGAAGATTGTGTATGATCATTTCCTTCTGGATCTGTTACAACAATAATTGCATCCTCTAAACTAAAGTTTGTAGGAACAACTGTAATTGTTGCAGTATTAGGACTACAAACAGAATTTTGACCTTCTAATGTAAACTCTGGAGATGGGTAACTTTGTCCTAATAAGAAAGATTTTACAATAGAACATCCTCCTAGAGAACTAACATTCATCCAAATAGTTTCTCCTTCAGTTCCTTGATAATTTTCAGGATCAAGAATAGCCGTTGTAGGATCATTTGCGATGGCTAATGCCTCGCTAGTATAGAAATATACATTGTAATGAAGAGGGTTACTTTGTGAAAGTACATGATCCTCATTCAATGTTAAATCATAAATATTTTGACCTGTACATAAAAATAATGTATTAGGCTCTAATGTTGGCATTTCTCTAGTTACAACAATATCAATAACACTTTCTGTTACAACAGTTGAACCATCACAAGCTTGGTAAGTTGCAGTAGCTACAACTTGTGTATCTTCAGAAACTGGTAAAGTAACAGTATCTTGATTTCCAATAACCACACCTTCATGAGTCCAAGAAATATCAACATCAGATGGACCATTTGGTGTAAATCTCCAAGCTTCAATTTGTGCTGTCCAAGCACCAGTGTTTCTACCTGGAGGTGTATAAGCTAATGTACCTGCTGCATTTTGTATACCTAAAACACCTTGTCCAGCTCTTGCACCTGAAGGCCAATCCATACATGGAACTCTTTTCTTCACATAAATTTCTATGATATTAGATATTTCGTAAAGTACAATTTGAGTTGTAGTTCTAAATTGTTCGTCTGTACAACTAAAAGCAGGAACTTCATTAAAATTCACCACTAAAGCTCTACATGGATAGTTTCCTAAAACTTGATAGTTAATTTGAGATTTAGGTCCAGGGTTATTTGTGGTATACATATCTTGGTAGATACCATAAATAGAGTTTTTAATTGGGAAATTAGTATTAGGTATTGTTAACCCACCTAAATCCCATTCACATCTGTCACCATAAGTAGTAGTATATGGCATACCAAATGTTATTAAACCATTATCACCAATTCTACAATAGTTATATGAATTACCAAAGAAACAGAAGTTAAATGGTAAATTAAAACTTGCAGTATAATCATCATCAGATGTAATCGGCATTTGTGTACCACCTAAGAATGGGAATGGTGGAGTGTAATCTATAGCTGTAACTTGATATGAAGTTGTAGCTCCAATTCCAAAATATTCAGCTTGTAATGTTACATCCTCAGTAGGATTATCTGGACAAATGTAAATTCTATTATCTATTACATTTACACCTACTCCTACTACATCAATTTGTGCACATCCTGGAGGAGTGAACACAGAGAATCCTTGTGGACCAGCCCAAAGTGACTTATCTGTAGAAGAACATACCGCTCGAACATAATACTCGTATAATATGTTATTTTCTGCTGTAAAAGTAAACGATGGAGTAGATACAATTGTACCAGTTGTTGTAGCATCAGGAAATGTTCCCGCAGGTAAGACAATTACTTCCCATGCTGTTTCCTGACCTGTAGGAGTCCAACTTAATGATACAACATTAGAGTTATTAGGAGCTACAGATGTTAAATTTATAGGTCTAGGACATGTTGGTATATAAATAGATAAATTATCTACCGCAGCAGGGAACTGATTGTTTGTTGTCGCATTATTTACCCACTGGAAAATAATTCTCATGTTTTGTCCAGCAAATTCAGCTACACTTACATTGTTTTGAAAACGTGTCCAGTTGTTATTTAAATTAAATAATTCTGTTCTAATTAAACGTCCACCAGTATTGGCTTCTGTTAAAATTGTTCCTGCTGTAGGTGTAAATGTAGATGGAACAACAAAAACATTCATATAATCTACTGTAGTTTGTCCATTAGATCTCCAATCGAATTCTATTGAAACTTCACCAGAACCTGCTGGTATAGCTATATCTCTAAAAGCATGTACTGCAGATGTAGTATTTACATAGTTGTTTGTAGTACCGTTGGTATTAGAAATATACATACCCGTATCTGCAGTAGTAAATGCAGCTGTACCAATTACCCACTTATTAGTTTGCGTACCGTTTGAGAATTGGAATTGAGAATCTGCATTAAACTGTTCTGTATAAGGTAATGTTGCAGGTATTTGTGAAGTAGTACCTGAAGTATTTACCCATATTCCTTTATCCGTTTCACTACAAACTGGTCTTACATATATATTGTAAGAAGTACCTGGATTTAATCCTGTTATTGTATAAGGTCTTGTAGTTGTAATTTGACCATTTGTTGTCGTTGTTGGAGCCGGTTGACCAACTGGCACATAATAAACTTCCCACTGAGTTTCCGTACTACCTGGTGTCCAGTTTATTGTTAAACTAGTATGAGTACCACCTGTAACCGCTAAATTAGTTACACGAGGACATGTTACAACAGCAAAAACAATATTATCTATTGCTCCTGGTGGTTGAGTTCCTCCTGATGCGTCATTTCTCCATTCAAAAATTAAACGGATCGTTTGTCCTGCATAAGCAGCTAAGTTAACGTCTTGTGATACTGAATTCCATGTTGCACTTTGATTGTAATTACCTCCAATTTGTGTACGCCCTGTAGCTGCAGCAATTTGAGTTCCAGCAGTTGGTACAAAAGTTGTTGGTACTATCCATGTACGGATGTAATCCCAAGAAGATTCTCCTACTCCTTTCCAATCAAATTGAAGGGCCCCTAAAACAGAACCCGCAGGTACTTGGATATCTCTATAAAAATGTACAACAGAAGCAGAGCCGATATTATAAGCATTTGAAACTCCATTATCATTTGTAATATACATTGATTTGTTTGGAGAATTAAATGTTGCAGTACCTAAAAACCATTTATTGGTTTGTGTACCATTATTAATTCCTATTGCTGTGTTATCACCATCAAAATTTTCTTCGTATGGCATACCAGCAGGAATTTGAGTAGTAGAAAAAGTTAATGGAATTGACCATACACTCTTATCTGTATCACTACATATTGCTCTAATATAAACATCATAGCTAACTCCCGGTACTAACCCTGTTAAGGTTAAAGGTTTAGTAGTTGTTGGTGTTCCTGTTACAGTATTTACTGGTGCAGGACTACCTGTAGGAACTAAATAATATTCCCAAGCTGTTTCATTAGATCCATTAGTCCAGTTAATAACAGCCGTATCTGATGTTATACTATTTAAAACTAATGCTGTTGGTTTAGGACAGGTAACTAATGTGAAATTAATATTATCTACAGCACCTGGAGGCATAGTACCTACAGAGCTATCGTTTCTCCACTCAAATATTAATCGAGCTGTAGTTCCTGCGAATTGATTTAAAGCAACATCAACGTTTGCTGTTTGCCATGTACCATTTAAATTATAAATTCCTCCAATTTGTACACGACCGGTTGCAGCCGCAACTTGTGTACCTGCAATTGGGTTGAAAGTTGAAGGAACCAACCATACTCTAATATAATCTAAAGTAGATTCTCCCTGAGCTTTCCAATCAAATTGTAAATTACCTAATGCAGCACCTGCTGGTATAGTAATATCTCTATAAAAATGTGTAACAGATGCTGTATTAATTGTATAAGCATTTGAAACTCCATTATCATTAGAAATGTACATTGATTTATTTGGAGAGTTAAATGTTGCAGTACCTAAAAACCATTTATTTGGCTGAGTACCATTATTTAACCCAATTGAAACTTCTGTTCCATCAAAATTTTCAACATATGGCAGAGATGCCGGAATTTGTGTTGTAGAAAAAGACAGAGGTAAAGACCAAACACTTTTATCTGTTGTACTACATACCGCTCGTACATAAACATCATAAGCAACACCAGGGTTAAGCCCCGTAATTGTTAGTGGATTTGTAGCTGCTGGAGTACCTGTTGCTGTTGAAGCTGGTGCAGGACTTCCTGCAGGTAAAACAATATATTCCCAAGCAGTTTCTGAACCACCATTTGTCCAACGGATTGTTGCCGAATCAGAAGTTACAGTATTTAAAACTAATGCTGTTGGTTTTGGACAAGAAACAACTGTGAAGTTAATATTATCAATAGCTCCTGGAGGCATAGTTCCTGCTGATCCATCATTTCTCCACTCAAAAACTAATTTTGCAGTTCTTCCAGCAAATTGTGTAAGTGCAACATCTGCATTTACATTTTGCCATGTAGCATTTTGATTATAATTACCACCAATTTGAATGCGATCTGTTGCAGTAGTTATTTGTGTTCCCGCAACAAGATTATATGTTGAAGGTACCAACCAAACTCTGATATAGTCATAAGTAGATTCCCCTTGCGCTTTCCAATCAAATTGTAAATTACCTAATGCAGATCCTGCTGGTATAGCAATATCTCTATAAAAATGTGTAACAGATGCTGTTGAAATTGTATAGGCATTAGTGTTACCATTGTCGTTAGAAATATACATTGATTTCCCAGGAGAGTTAAATGTTGCTGTACCTAAAAACCAGTGATTTGGCTGTGTACCGTTATTAACTCCAATAGAAACTGTTTCACCATCAAAATTTTCTATGTATGGCATAGTTGCAGGAACTTGTGTAGTATTAAAATTAACACCAACACTCCATAAACTTTTATCAGTAGCACTACATATAGATCTTACATAAACAGTATAGGCACCACCTGGTACAAGACCTGGGATAGTTGTAGGATTTGTAGTAGTAGGAGTCCCTTGGCTATTTGCATCTGGCATTGGACTACCCGCAGGTAATACAATATATTCCCAAGATGTTTCTGTAGCTCCATTAGTCCAAGAAATAGTTGCAGTATCTGATGTCACATTGTTAACAACTACAGCTGTTGGACGTGGACATGTAACCTGAACGAAAGAAATATTATCAATAGCTCCAGGAGGTTGAGTTCCTGTTGTAGCATTGTTAACCCATTCAAAAATTAAACGTGCATTACCACCAGCAAATGATGTTAAAGCAACATCACTTTCAGTAGTAACCCAGTTACTAGATTGGTTGTAAATATTTCCAATAGCTATTCTACCTTCTCCAGCAACAATAGATGTTCCTGCAGTTGGAGAATATGAACTTGGTACTAACCATACTTTAATATAATCTAAAGTAGTTTGACCTTGAGCTTTCCAATCAAATCTTAAATTACCTACTGTTGCTCCAGCAGGTATAGCAAGGTCTCTGAAAAAATGGGTAACAGAAGCCGTGGTAACTGTATACTCATTTGCAGAGTTATTATTGGAAATATAGATTGATTTATCTGCAGAGTTAAATGTTGCAGTACCAACCATCCATTTATTTACTTGTGTTCCATTATTTAAACCTATTGAAATGGTAGAACCGTCAAAATTTTCATTATATGGTAATGTAGCTGGAATTTGAGTTGTTTGGAAGTTGAAAGGTTCTGACCAATCCGATTTATCCGTTGCACTGCAAATAGCTCTAACATAATATGTATATAAAGTACTTGGTTGTAAGTTACTCACGGTAGTACCTAAACGTGTTCCAGTAGCTGTACCATTAGTATTTGCTGTAGGTGCAGGTTGTCCCGTAGGAACAATATAATATTCCCAAGCAGATTCTGTACTACCAGCAGACCAACTAATAGAAGCTGAATTTTGAGTAACTGCTGATACTGCTAATAATATAGGTTTAGGACAAGTAATACCCGTAACATTAATATTATCTACAGCAGCAGGTGGTTGCGTTCCAGTAGTGTTATTGTTTACCCACTCAAAAACTAAACGAGCAACAGATCCAGAAAATGATGTAGCATCTACTTCATAACTTGCTCTAGACCAAGTTCCATTTAGATTAAATAAAGAACCTACTTGAACTGCACCAATATTTGCAGGAATTTGTGTACCAGCAATTGGTGTATAAGAACTCGGTACTAACCAAACTCTCATATAATCAATTGTAGTTTGCCCTTGAGCTTTCCAATCAAATTCTACTTTAGTTTGTAAAATGTTTGCCGGAATTTCAATATCTCTAAAAGCGTGAGCAACAGTAGTTGATGTTATTGTGTAAGCATTACTCGTACCATTGTCATTAGAAATATATAGAGATTTAGGTGCAGAATTAGAAACTGCGTTACCAACTACCCATTTGTTAACTTGAGTTCCGTTTGAGAATCCAAAATTTGTGCTTATACCATCAAAATTTTCAGCATAAGGTAAAGTAGCTAAAACTTGAGTAGTAGAAAATCTAACAGCTGGACTCCATTCACTTTTATTTGTCGAAGAACAAACAGCTCTAACATAAAATTCATATTCAGTAGCTGACTGTAAGTCAGTAACTGTAAATGGATTTGAAGTAGCAGGTATAACAGTAGCATTAGCTAAATTTCCTGAACCAGCAGGAATTACAACCACCTCCCATGCTGTTTCCTCATAACCAGTAGTCCAGCTAAATGTAGCCGAGTCAGATCCTGATCTTACTACAGCAACATCTTCTGGTATAGCACATGCAGGACCAGGTATACAGTTAACCTGTGCAGCCCATCCCGCAGCATTTGTAGAAGCGTTAGAGTCAAATCTAAAAGTTAAACATCCACCATTTGCTAATGTTGCAAGTAATGTTGGAGGTAAAGCTGTACCAGAATAACTTCCAATAAGTTTTGTAGCGTCTACTCGAGAGCCTTTATAAACATGTAAATAATCTGTTGCTGCCTGAGTATTAAATGAGTTAAAAATAACTTGAATTACTTCACCCGCATTTTCAGGACACATCGTTACGATGTAATTTTCGTTGTTTGAGTAATTTCCGTTAGCACCTCCACTATCGTAGAACATGGTGTTACAAAAATTCTGAGTCGTTAATAAAGTGATAGTAGTCCACTCTCCAATGGTACCATTACAATTAGGTCTAACTCTTATTTTATATTCAGTTACAGGTGTTAAACCAGTAATTCTATAAAATGTATTTGTCGTTGTATAAGTAGGTGTTCCAGTAAAAGAACCACTAGCTAAAGCAACTTCAATATCATAACTTGTAGCGTTTCCAGACCAAGTTAAATTTGCATACGATTGGCCATATGCACTAATTGTTAAGCCATTGATTGGATTACATCTTTCAGCAACTGAGATATTGTCTAATAACCAGTTGTCACCATAGTGACTTGTAGAAATTAAACCTTCTCCTGTTGATTCTATTACAAATGCAACTCTAACACTAAACTCTTGAGAGAAACCAGATAAATCTACATGGTTTAATCCCCATCCTGTTTGGGATTGAGAAATAGAGTTAGAAGCATTAGGAGAATATTCTGTAAATTCAGCAAGTTGAACATAATCAGCATAATCTTCTGGCCCAAAAATTGTAACCATTACTTTTAACTTATCTCCTTGGTTATTAGCTAAAAGGGATTTAGCTTCAAAAGATAAAGTTGGACTAACGGCTGTGGATAGATCCATTTCGGGTGATATAAGCCACTTCTGGTACGGACCTGTACCAGGAACAACATTATCACCTGCCAAAAACATTGCCCCCATGCGCCCGGTACCAGCATTATCTGTAGGAGAATGTGTCCAGACTGAGGACCCTCCTAAAGTAACTGATGTCCATTGCGCTAAAGACGATGCATCACCAAAATCTTCTGATAAATACGTCTGAGCGTGTGTTACCATAGAGATTAAGGTGAACAAAATTAACAGCGTAATTTTCTTCATAATTAATACATATTTCATTTGAGTTTAACAACCAAATATATGGTATTTTTAAGTAAATATTAACTACTTACGTTAAAATTATCAAAAATTACATGTTAAATAAATTTTTATCATTTCAACACATACTTGATTAATTATTAATTCGTTGAAATATTTATATTATTTTTGTACTTTATTGAATCGCATGTTAGAGAAAGAAGAAATAAATTTTGAAAGTACAATACTTGTAGGTATTGTTACTCAACAACAATCGGAAGAAAAACTTAAAGAATATTTGGATGAATTGGAGTTTTTAACTTATACCGCAGGTGGTGAAGTTAAAAAAAGGTTCACCCAAAAAATGGATAAGCCTAATCCTAAAACTTTTGTAGGGACAGGTAAGCTGGAACAAATTCAAGAATACGTTAAGGAGAATCAAATTACGACGGTTATTTTTGACGATGAATTAACACCGGCACAACAAAAAAACTTATCTAAAATTATAGATGTTAAAGTACTAGACCGTACCAACTTAATCTTAGATATTTTTGCACAACGTGCACAAACTTCATACGCTCGTACACAGGTTGAATTAGCGCAAAATCAATATTTATTACCTCGACTGTCTGGAATGTGGACACACTTGGAAAGACAACGCGGGGGAATCGGAATGCGTGGTCCTGGAGAGACAGAAATTGAAACAGACCGTCGTATTGTTCGCGATAGAATTTCTCTTTTAAAAGAAAAATTAGCTACTATTGACAGGCAAATGGCAGTGCAAAGAGGGAATCGTGGAGCAATGGTACGTGTAGCTTTAGTGGGATATACAAACGTAGGGAAATCTACGTTAATGAACGCTATTGGTAAAAGTGAAGTATTTGTAGAGAACAAACTTTTTGCAACATTAGATACTACGGTTAGAAAAGTTGTTATTAAAAACTTACCCTTTTTATTAGCTGATACTGTAGGTTTTATCCGTAAGTTACCTACTCAATTAGTAGAGTCTTTTAAAAGTACACTTGACGAGGTTAGAGAAGCCGATTTACTTTTACACGTTGTAGATATTTCGCATCCGGAGTTTGAGGATCACATAGCATCAGTTAATCAAATTTTAAAAGAAATTAAGGCTGATGATAAAGCAACTATAATGGTTTTCAATAAAATTGATAACTATAAACATGATGTTATTGATGCAGATGATTTAATGACAGAGCGTACCACTAAACATTATACGCTTGAGGAATGGAAAGACACTTGGATGGCCAAAGTTGGAGAAAATAATACCTTGTTTATCTCGGCTACGGAAAAAGAAAACTTTGAGGAATTTAGACACAAGGTTTACGATGCAGTTAGAGACATTCATATTACCAGATTTCCTTACAACAACTTTTTATATCCTGAATGGGAAGATACAATTGATGATTCGGAAGAAGAATAAAAAAAGTCCAGCTTTTATAAGTTGGACTTTTTTTGTTTAAAAATTATAGTTTAACCCTAAACCAAAAACTTGACGTACTTGAAATGCTTTACGTGCATTATCATCGTAAATGGTTTGAAATGCGATGTTAGCTGAAAGAAATTTATTGACTTTCATATTCAAATTCATTTGGTAATCAATATCCACATTTTGTGGATCTTCTAAATAATTAGAATATAGATTTAAGATATTCTCCATAGTTACATTCTCAAACAATGTAAATTTATAGTAGGCATTAATAGCGGCTCCTAACTCATAACGAGTAGTTTTACCTTGCTCTACACCGTAAGATGACCCAAACAAAGTAAATTCATCATGAACTACAATTAATTTGGAGTTTAAAGGTGAAATATTGACTTTTAAGTTATCTGACTTTTTCCAGAGCATACCAGGACCAAGTTGAAAAAAAGCTGGTGAGAAAAAATGCGAGATTTTATTTCCATCCGCATCAAACCCCGAGTCAAATTGAGTTTTAGCATTAAATAACATGGAGTAATACCAATAGCCTTCTGCCTTTAAACCTACAACCGAATTTATTTCTATACGATCGTCTGTTTTTTTAGCTTGATCTCCTTTAAGTTTGGCTTGCCCATAAGCACCAATAAATTTAGTATCCCAAGTCCAGTTATCTTTAGCATAATTTAAATCATAATTGATGTTTAAATTCCCTGCAATCGATGATGTTCCTCCTGCCATCCAATCATTATTAAAGGCGGTTTGATTAAATAAAAACGTAAAGACACCTTTGGATTTCCATGCTTTTAACGTATCAACTTCTTCGGTTTCTTGTGCAAAAAGCGAGCTTGTAATTAAAATATAACAAATGGTTAATAGTAATTTTCTCATAAATAAAATAAGGTTTTAAATGATAACATCTAAAACCTTATTTTATTATATTATTTATTTTCTTTTATACATGGGTACAGCCGAACAAGCTTCTCCAAACATAATGGATTTTGCATGCTCCATCATTTGTTGTACTGCCATAACATAAGCTTCCTCAGGAATTGGTTTTTTGGAACAACCTTTAATAATTACAGGTTTGTCCTTATAAAAACTAAAATCAACCTTAGTAATAATATCTTGATAAATGGCTTGCTTTAATTGCGCTAGATCACCCTGAACTATTTTTTTAGCCACAGGTTGTAAATAGGTTGTAACCAACATAAAGGCCCAAGCTGGTAATATAGCATCTGTACTACAATGTAAGGCAACATAGCTATCTTTATACGTTTCCCAATTAAAATCTTTAAGTTGTGCTCTAAAATCTTTTTCTTTTAAAAGAAAACCCTCAAATAAAAACTGAGCAATATCAAGGCTCATTAAACTTTCTTTTGGATAATAATCTTCAAGATCAAAAACTTCTAATGAGCTGTTGGCAACCTTATTGATAATTTCTTCCATAGGATAAAAATTATAACATTCCTAATTCTAATTTAGCTTCTTCACTCATTAATTCTTTATCCCAGGGTGGGTCAAAAGTAATCTCTACTTCGCAAGAATTAACATGTTCTATTTTAGCAATTTTCTCTTCAACCTCAGCTGGTAAAGTTTCAGCAACCGGACAGTTTGGCGATGTTAATGTCATAACAATTTTTACGTCGTTATCTTCATTAATCATAACATCATAAACTAATCCTAACTCATAAATATCTACTGGAATCTCTGGATCGTAAATGGTTTTTAAAACGCGAACCACATTTTCTCCAATGTTTTGTGTATCGTTATATTCTTCCATAAGTCAATTAATTTTTAGCTTCAAAAGCTAGAGCGTACATTTTAATTTGTTTAATCATAGACACTAAACCGTTTGCTCTTGTAGGCGATAAATGTTCTTTAAGACCTATTTGATCAATAAATTCAGTGTTAGCATTTAAAATAGCTTTAGGTTCTTGGTTAGAAAACACACGAACTAAAATAGCTATTATACCTTTTGTTATAATTGCATCACTGTCTGCAGTAAATACAATTTTTCCCTCTTGATAATCCGCATGAACCCAAACTTTAGATTGACAACCTTTAATGGTATTATCCTCTGTTTTGTATTCTTCCTTAATTAAGGGTAGGGTTTTACCTAAATCAATAACGTACTGAAAACGTTCATCCCAATCGTCAAACATTGAAAACTCATCAATGATTTCTTCTTGAATATCCTGAATTGTCATTTTTATTATTTTATTGTAGCTGAAGAAGTAAGTAAAAGCTGAACCAAGTCTGAAAATTCTACCGGAGGATTGTTCGTATCAAAATCATTAGAAACATACTCAACATTATCTTTAGTGATTTTTATTGATGATGCTTTTGACGCGTCCGAAAATCGTTTGTTGGTAGTTGGTAAATACTCATCAAGTTTACTTACCTCAAATTGGTTATATGCAATTTTAAATTCTTGCAACTGACCTGAATTTAATTTTAAAGTTTTTCCTAAATCCTCATAATCTTTTTTTACGGTAAGTATACCATCCTGCAATATAAGGGCATTATAAAATCCTCTAGAAACTATTTCCATTTCGATTTTTTGAGGTAATGCCTTCATGTTTTTAGATGATAAATTTGTTTTAGTTTTTGATGTCGTTTCAGTAGATTCTTTTGATGAATTACAAGAAAACATAACGCTAAGACAAACGGCTAATGTAAAAAAATGTTTCATAATGATATAGGTTGATTTGTTTTGCTAAGATAGCATCATTTGTGCTTTTTTAACAGCCTGTACCAAGATATCTATTTCTTCTTTAGTATTATAAAACATAAAAGAGGCTCTTATGGTACCTGGTATATTAAAATGTTTCATGATGGGCTGTGCACAATGGTGTCCGGTTCTTACAGCTACTCCCATTTTATCTACTATTGTACCAATATCGTATGGGTGAATACCTTCTATATTAAAAGATACAACAGACGCTTTGTGCTCTGAATTCCCATAAATTTTTAAGCCAGGAATTTGTAATAATTGTTCTGTAGCATACGCTAACAATTCTTTTTCGTAAGCCTCTATAGCATCAAAACCTACTTGGTTTAAATAATCTACAGCATAACCTAAAACAATCCCGCCCGCAATATTAGGAGTTCCAGCCTCAAATTTATGAGGTAATTCTGCATAAGTAGTTTCCTCAAAACTTACTTCTTTAATCATTTCTCCTCCCCCTTGATACGGAGGTAATAGATTAAGCCAATCTTCCTTTCCGTATAAAATCCCTGTTCCGGTTGGTCCACAGATTTTATGCCCAGAAAAGGCATAAAAATCACAATCTAAAGCCTGAACGTCTGGTTTTAAATGCGGAGTGGATTGTGCTCCATCTATTAATACAGCGGCTCCTAATTCGTGTGCTTTTTTTATAATATACTCAATAGGATTTATTACTCCTAATGCGTTTGATATATGATTTACTGCAACAACTTTGGTTTTTTCGTTCACTAAAGTATCAAAAACTTTCATGTCTAAAACTCCATTATCATCCATAGGGATTACACGTAGTTTAGCCCCCGATCTTTGACAGGCAAATTGCCAAGGTACTATGTTTGAGTGATGCTCTAGTTCGGATACGATAATCTCATCCCCTGGTTGTAAAATTTGTCCAAATCCGTTTGCAACAAGGTTAATACCAAAGGTTGTTCCTGATGTAAATAAAACCTCGTGTGCGTGTTTGGCGTTTATATGTTTTTGAATTTTTAATCTAGATTCCTCGTAAGCATCTGTAGCCAATTGGCTTAACGTATGTACTCCACGATGTATATTAGCGTTGATTTCAGTATAATATTTATCAATTGCATCTAAAACCATTTTAGGTTTTTGAGCCGTTGCACCGTTGTCAAAATACACTAAAGGTTTACCGTTTACTTTTTGATTTAATATAGGAAAATCAGCTCTTATAGCCTGAATATCAAACATCTCAATTGATTTTATTGCAAATTTACAACAACTAACTCAAAATTTGCGATTTAACCTTGCAA